>CAYXPV010000021.1:0-12322 GCA_964467285.1 uncultured Oscillospiraceae bacterium | reverse complement strand
CAAATATTTCGACACTGTCGCAGTACGGAAACGTATTCGTGCTGTCTATCGCTTTCGCGCTGATCGCGACGGTGATATGTCTGGTTTTGGGTTATCCTCTCGCCTACTTTATGGCAAGAAGCAAGCCCAGAACAATCCAGAACATAAACATCACTCTGGGATAAAACCATATGTGTTCAACACAGGCAGTAAAGCTGATACCGGCAAAGGCACTTATACCTGCGATAATCATACATCTTACGGTTTTATCGGCATGGTTAACCCCAGAGAATGCCTTTTTAAGTGAGGAATACATAAATCCCATAAATCCTGCAAAGCCAAGAATGCCAAGCTCAACAAAAAGTTCCATATACAACATATGGGAGTGCATTACCGTAAGTGCATGGGGATCTGCATACTTTGGATATAAGCTTACAAATGCCGCAGGTCCGATTCCTATTCCGGCAATACCGTTATCCTTTATAAGGTTTATAACACCGTGCCACACAAAGGTTCTGTATGTGTTGGATGAATCCTCCATGGAACCTATGGTAAATATTCTGTTCATAATGGATTCCGGCAAGAAAGGTATACACAAAACCGCCAGAAGTCCAAGGGGAATAATAAGACGCCAGTCGTAGATAATTACAAACACAACCGTAGCAAGTACAAGCGCAACATAGCAGGAACGTGAGTATGTTATGGCAAGTACTGCAAGACTTAAGCCAAGTATTCCGACGAATATCAGCTTGGAAAGCTTCTTTTCGCTGCATAGTATCATAGCATATATAAACGGAACCACAAGTACAATTATCTCAGCAAAGTTGTTGGGGTTAGCCATTGTGGAATAGACTCTTCCGGGCATTCCGGAATTTGCCGTAATATCCGTAAGTCGAACATCAACCGCCACTCCCACGAAACTTTGATACATAGCATACAGACACATAACAACCAAGGCACCTATAACGACAGTTACAAAAACCTTAAGATTCTTTACCTCGGTTATACTGCCGTATATTACATAAGTAAACACTATAGATGATATATAAAACAGAGCTATTCTTACACCGTCTGTAAAGCTTGGAGTCATAACAACTCCAAGGGCAACAGATGCAATAAATGCCAGCATGGATACAGGCACCGCCCTGACATTAAGTCCAAACTTCCTTTTGCCGGAAAGATAAATAAGCACATACAATATGCCAAAGCTTGCTGCCATAGCCACTGCATATATGTTGTTCCAGAATTCATGGGGAACTATGAGCATAAAGCCGATCAAAAGCGCGCATATATACTCAAACTTAAAGTAGCCTCTGCTGTGAAAAGCTTCAAAGGTCTTTCTTGTAATGCCGTTACGTGAATGACTTTCAAAGAAACAGTAGACAGACTTAAGCAAGCCTGTTATTATGCTTACAATTTTTCCGAAAAGGGAATAAAACAAAGAAACCTCGTAGCCTTCTTCGTACTTGGTTTTTCTTACAATCAAATTCCGGATACGGCTTTTGTGAAATATGCTTTTCACTTTGTCTGCCAAACGCAAAATAAGATTATATATTACGGATTCTTCATAGGTCATAATAAGCTTTTTGAGCCACAGAAGAATACACATTGTAATACTTTGTTCTGCCATTTTTAAACCTCCTTTTCTTTATTATCGTAAAAAGAGATTTACTTCTTTTTGAGACCGGAAATTCTGCCGTAGAACTTAGCCTTACCGGCATATATGGTCATAGAGTGACCAACGACATATTCGTTTCCTTCAATCTTAACACCGTGTTCAAACTCATTAGCATTAACCTCGGCGGTAATCTTTACAGACTTGTACCCTTCTTTGCTTGTTTTTACTATCTGACCGTCGGAAGTACCGCCAAAGGATACTGAATCATTAACCTCAACCTTCTTTACCGTGCCAAGAGGAATCTTCTTTGCTTCGTCGGTAACACCGGAGCCGACCTCCACACTTTCAGCAGCAAAATCGGGAGATTCTTCTACGAAAAAAGAAATCTCATATACATCAGATGCCGCCTGATTCTGCGCTACTTCTTTACCAAAGAATTTGTAACCGACAAATGCAATTACTGCAATGATTACAAGCACAACAATACCGTCAATAAATGTGAATTTTACCTTTTTGTTTTCGGACATAAAAATACCTCTTTTCCGTAGCCAACGGCTATACATAATATTTTTTCAATTATACCATAATCTATACTCTTTGTCAAAAAAATCCGTAAATGTTTTACAATTAAAAAAGACACACAGTTTTGTTTAACTGCGTGTCTTTGATTCTACTGTACATTCGGAACCTGCATTTCTGTTATTTCACCTTCGGGAACGTCAAAAAGTGATTTATCTGCCGTATATGTAACCGTTATTTCGGAAACAGCCTCAAGCTGTCCCATTTTCTGTATTACAAATGCCAGGTCATTACCGTCAAAAAGATACCTGATGCTCATACCGCTGATGCTGAACTCCTCGTACTCATAGTTTCTTCCGTTATGGTTCATTGTACCCGATGAGGAATATTGTTCATAGTACTGAAGCTGGTTTTTGTCTATAATGTTGACTTCGTCGGGTAACTCTATGGGTCCGGGGTAACTAACCTTAATAATCTTTCCGTTGGGGTATATAAGGTACTGGGTTGAATCTCTTACAATCTGCTTCATTACTATGGAAGCTACCTTACTTTCGGAATACATCATATCGCCGCTTCGTACAACCATTACTTCACTTGTCATATTGTTCATTGTTGTAGTCATATTTAAGGTAAATACATTACTCTGAAGCACATCCTCGTAGTATCTTAAAAGCTTGGTGGAAGCAGTGGATTTTCTAGCAGGACCGTCGGATTTTTTATCCTCAACCTCAGCAATATCCTCTGCAACAATTTTTTCTTTGGATACCTTTTTGTCGGATTTTGTTTCCTTTTCATCATCACATGCCGCAAAGGAAAATGCCATCACAAACACAAGCATCAACGCAAAAATTTTTTTCATAACTAATCCCCTTTATTTTTAAATTAAACTTACAAGATGATTATACCACCCTGCAATTGCCCAAAACTACCCGATAGCGGAAAATGTTAACACATTTTAAACGTTCTGTCACACTAATGCAAAAATCAAAGGAATGCTTATGCACGAAACAAGATGTGATATAAGTGCCATTCCTGCAGCTTCGGAGCTGTCCTTGCCAAGTCCGCTGGGGATAACTATGGTGTTAAGCCCCAGAGGCATTGCCAGAGAGCATACCGCACAAATATATGTTGTACGGGGAAAGTCAACAAACTGGCCAACCCCAATAAAAGCAAGTGGAATTACAACAAGTCTTACGAAAGATACAAGATATATTCTTATATTGCTGAAGGTTTTTTTTAAAGATATGGAGGATACCACCGCACCCGTAAGGAGCATTGCTATGGGTGACATACAATCTCCCGACACCTTAACTATGGAATTAAGCCAGGGAGGAAGATTTACCTTTAAAAGACCTATTACCATACCTATAAGCATTGCTATAAACATAGGATTTACAAAGGATTTTAAAGAATCCTTAAAGCTTTGTTTCTTGTCGGCATCTGCCATAAGCAAGCAGGGAACACCCCAAAGGTATATGAGTATCCATAATGGAAGGGTAAACAGAAGATACTCAAAGAAAATATCGGGAAACATACTCTTTACAACAGCGTTACCCATAAATCCGAAATTGGAAAAAGCAAGGCCGTAGGTGTAAATGTTGCGTATGTATTTGTCCTTGGTAAAAACCTTGGAAATAAATATGGCAAAAACTGCACCGACAACCGTAAGCAAAGCACTTACCGCAAGAAGTGTAGCAGAGCCTGATATTCTTTCTATTGTAAAATTCTCTATAAATGTTCCCATAACAAGTGCAGGTATAAAAACATAGCTTTCAAGTTTTGACAGAACCGCCGCACCGTTTTGAGGAAGCACCTTAGTTTTGGACAACACATACCCTATGATTATAAGTCCAAAAAGGAACGCCGTCTGATTAAGCGTAGCTATTACAGTATTCATATACACTACCTCTTTTCTGACATCTTTTTAGCCATCGAATAATCCTTCAACTATGCTACCACACACCTCTGACTTTGTCAATACTCATTTTACCATTGACAAAGCTGATGCGTAAATGATATTATGCAGGTGTGATTCTGATTTTGGAGGGTAAAAATGGATAGCTTTATTCTTAAATTTCAACCGGATAAAACCGAAACAAATATAACCACCCGTAATAAAAAAGCCCTGACGGTAACATCAGGTAACGGTGATTTGCACTGTGAGGTTTATTGCGACTTTAATGAAAATCCCCTTGTTCTTAAGGGTAAGATATCCCCGGGCAGTGCCGCCATTGTATTTATGAACCACCGCATAGAGCTTTGGAGTGGGGGAAAACTTATTGACGAAGAATGGCCTGCCGGCAATATCCTTTTTAACCCAACAGATTCCCTTGAATCCAATGTTTTGGTATATACCGAGCCATATACAAAGCCCAAAGAAAAAATCCCTTCCGTAACAGGCACTTTTACCGGTGCAAAGGGCTGGAAACCCGACGAAAATATATTTGTGGGGGATTGTATGCCCTATACCGACGAAGGCAGATATCACGTGCTGTATCTTAAAGACCGCCACCACCATCAAAGTAAGTGGGGACTTGGTGCCCATCAATGGGAACACATATCCACCGCCGACTTTTCGGTATGGGATATTCACCCGACAGCAGTACCCATAACAAGCAAAGAAGAAGCATCCATATGTACCGGTTCCCACATACGAAAAGGCGATGTTCACCACCTCTACTACACGGTTCGAACCTGCGACGGCTCCCCTGCACCTATATGCAGAAGTCTTTCCGATGACGGATATCATTTTGAAAAGGACAAAAATTTCTCTTTTAAGCTTTCCGACAAATACGATGCCGTAACCGCCAGGGATCCCAAGGTGATACAGGATAAAGACGGCTTGTACCATATACTCCTCACCACAAGGCTCATATCCGAGGACAAAGGTTGCCTTGCACACCTTGTGTCCGATAATCTGGAAAACTGGAAAGAGCTTGACATTCCCGAGTATATATGCGATGACAGCACCGAACCCGAATGCCCCGACTATATAGAGTTCGGGGGCCGGTACTACCTTATATACAGTCTTCACGGAAAGGCTTACTACAAATATTCCAAAAAACCTTTCGGAGATTGGATAACTCCGAAAAATCCCGAAGTTCCCTGTTCTTCCGTGCCTAAAGGCGCAGTATGGCAAGGAAAAATAGTATTTACGGGCTTTGACCGCATAAACTGCTATGCAGGTACCATGACTTTTAAAAAAGCTGCAAACGCCGAAAACGGCGAACTTATTTTCGAATAAAAAAACGCTACAGCAAAATTAACAGTTTGCTGTAGCATTTTTTAATTATTACTGAATCCTAAATTTTCTATATGTTTGGAAAACAAAGTTATTTCTTTACCTTCAAAAAGCTCACGGGCATTTCGGGCAAAGTCCTCACAGGTAAGGTTCCTGTCACGTATAATATTTTTGGGACAGGCAAAGCCTATTTCGTAAAGCCACACACCTTGGTAGTTAACCTTGTTTAAAGCATCAATAAGGGAGTGCCAGTCGATTTTACCTTCACCGGGAAGCCAATGCCTTTCGTTTATAAAATCATAATCAGACACGTGAGTAGTTATAATCCTATCACCTACATTGGCAATGAAATCTTCTATCTTTTCTCCCAGCAGATGGTTGGTATCAAAGCATACTCCAAGCTTCGGATGTACACTTATAAGCTCGGCTATTTCCGAAGAATTTCTGCCAAGACAGGTACGGGGCAAATCCTCAACAGCAATAACGCCACCGCATTTTTCGGCAATTTCCGCAAGCCTGTAAAGACTTTCCTTGGAACATTCCATACGCTCTTTGCGGTTTTCGTCTGCTATAGGCTCTCCGCTTGGGTGAATAACATACTTATCTATGCCTATATCCCCTGCTTTTTTTATAATCTCTGCCAGATAAGAAACGGTATCATTACATAAGTCGGGGTTTGAAATATCATTATCCTTAAAGGGTTCAAAGGGCAGATGATATGACCAAAGCTCAATGCCGTATTCCTTGGAAAGAGAATATATTTCTTTGTAATTTAACCCATCATACTTATCGTAAGATGTACATACCTCCATGGCTTCGATGCCTGCATCGCGGTAGGCTTTAAACAGTTCTCTGTTTATCTCTTTACCACAGGAAGAAAGTCCTGTTTTAAGCATTAACTCTCACCTCTTGATAATCTCAACCGTTAAAATAGTTGTATGTCATAAGAGAAATATCCCGTATGTTTATTATTCCGCTTGGTGCGTTGTTGGTAGTTACACAGATAATGTAATCACAGTTTGGAGAATACACGATACCCACATCGCTTTGTACCGTAGATGTTTCGCCCGTTTTATTTGCACATACGGTGCCGTAAGGCAAATGATAGGGAATTTTATTTCTCCGTTGTTGATTTTTCAGCATATAGAGCATTTCGTCGCTTCTTTCGGGAGAAACAAGTGTGCGGTTATATATTTTTTCCAGCAGAATACCGCAATCATAAGGAGAAACCCAGTTCCTGCCGTAGGACACAAAGTCCCCGTAACCGGAAAACAAGGTCAAGTGCTGTGTATTAAGACAACCGATGCTTCGAGTATTGTCATTCTCCTTTGAGAAACCGTTGTAATAATTACCGCCACCCATAACCTTAACAAGATAATTTGAAGAATAATTATCGCTTACGGTTATCATGTTGTAAATGCTTCCGCCTACAGCATCATTTTTAACCACATTGCCCTGCTCTATTTCGTTATAGATTCCTGCCATAACAAAAAGCTTGATTATGCTGGCGCTGGAGTATTTGCCGTCATTTATTACAAGCTGCTCACCGGTTTTGAGGTTCTTTACATATATTCCGAAGGAACCCTTTCTTTTACCTATGTAATCTTTAATCTGCAAACCCAGTTCATACATTTGGGCGGAATAATCCTTTATAACCCAACCGTTGTTTCTGTAATAGTCAATCTCCGATTCCAAAGCATACATAACTTCGCCGTTTTTTGACATAAGAGCCACAGGCTCTATAAACCAGCCCACACTTTCAAAACTTTCTATACCATAACTACTTATAACCATACTTTGATTGTAGGGAGTGTACATAGTTTTGCGCGGTGAATAATGCCAGCCTACGGTGTTCTGGGCATCTGCCATGGAATAAGGAAAAATATGAACTCTTCCGTCATCGGTATACATGGGTATGTAAGAAGAATCCTGAACCACTATGGGCTGATTCATCCACCCTTCGGAGGCGTAAATCCAGAACTGCTCTTCGGGAATTACTGCGTACCGAGTGGGATTGTCGGCAGAATCGCAGACGGTAATCATGGGTCCGTGTGCATATGCCATAACTGAAAACAACACAAGCAAAAATACAGTAATTAAAGACAAACGAATAAACTTCATTTTGACAATACCTCCAATGGCATTTTAAGTCTTATACTATTTCAAAAACATCATATTCTCTCTTCGAGAAAACAAATTTTGCCTTACACTGCTTCAACTTTTCAAAGAATCTTTAAAGAAATCAAACTTTCTTCCAGGTTCTTGGGCTAAACAAAATAAATATCGGAAGAATTTCAAGCCTTCCTATCATCATTGTAAGCGTCAATATAATTTTTGAAAATAAACTGTATTCGGCAAAGCTTGAGTATGGTCCGACTGCTTCAAATGCCGGTCCGACATTGGATATGCAGGTAAGTACCGCCGAGAAATTACTGAAAAAGCCGTGTTTTACCGTGTATTCTCCTGCATCCGATACAATATTAAACGTCTGGCCATTTACCGGATCGAACGATAGCAGGAACAACGCCGCAATAAAAATAAAGAAATACAGCGTTATAAAAGCAAACACATCGTTTATGGTTCGTTCCTCCAAGGTTTTTCCTTCAAACCTTGTTCTCGGAATATAATGAGGATTGATTAATTTTCTAATGTTGTTATGAGCACCTTTAATTGCAATAACAATTCTCGAAACCTTGATTCCGCCAGCCGTAGAACCTGCCATTGCACCAATGAACATAACAACCACGAGAGTAGTTGTGGCAAGCATTGGCCATACATGGTAATCTGTTGTGGTGTAACCTCCAGTTGTCATCAAAGATGCCACCTGAAACAGCGAGTGACGGAATGCTTCTTCGGTTGTATAAAACTGAGGAAATGCTTCAAATCGTCCCACAAGGCTTATAAACACAAATATAACAGCCAAAACTACAATTAAGAAATAACTTCTGAATTCTTCACTTTTAATTACATGTCTGAACTTCCCTATAAGCAGCAAATAATACAAACCGAAGTTACATCCGAACAGTATTAGGAAAATTGCCATTACATATTGTGAAAACGGATGGAAGAGCTCCATGCTGCCCGGAATAAATCCAAATCCTCCCGTACCTGCACATCCGAAGGTTGCAAGCAGACTAAAGAAAAGTTGCTCGTTTTCGTATCCGGGAATTGGTTCGTCAAACATCATTATGATTACCTGAAGAACGGTCATTCCCAAATAAATAAGATACAATATACGTGTAGTCACCTTCATTTTGGAAACAATCTTTCCAACCTGGGGACCGGGACTTTCGGCACGAAGTAAATGCATGGATGAGCCTTCATTGCTTTCGGGAATAAATATAAGCACAAATACCAGTATACCCATACCGCCTATCCAATGGGAGAAGCTTCTCCAGAATAGCGTGGATCTGGATACTGCTGTAATATCCGGAATAATACTGGAACCTGTGGTAGTAAAGCCCGACATCATTTCAAAGCAAGCATCTATGTAGTTCGGAATATCACCATTTAAGACAAACGGGATTGCACCGAACAAGGTCATCATAAGCCACACAAGAGCCGTCAGAGCAAAACCTTCCTTTTGATAAAGAGTGTTTTTATCCGGTTTGGGAATCTGAAGCACAAAACCGATAATTACAAGTGCTGCTATCGGTACAGCGAAAGCAAGAATATTCCTTAAACCTTCTCCGTAACTTAGAGCGACAAGTAAGGGGGCAATTAAAAGAATACCCTCTAAAATCATAATCTTACCAAGTATTTTGCCAAGTTTCTTATAGTTCATCACGCCGCCTCCTTAAGCGGTTGTATCGGTAGAAATTTACTCAAAAACATCTGTTAAATCGTCGAAGTTCTTATGGGTTGTTACAACAATGACATTATCTCCCAGCTTGATGCAATCGTTACCGCCGGGGATAATAACTTCATTTTGACGGAAGATGCAAGCAATCAGACAGTTTTCCTTAATTTTTAAATCTTTAAGCGGAATATCGTAAATGCTTTCTTGTGCCTTTGCGGAAAACTCCAATGCTTCAACTTGACCGTTTACCAATTTATACAAAGTCAACACATTACTGCCACCTGTGTTTACAATTGCACGGATATAGCTGATAACACGATTTGCAACAATATCCTTTGGCGACACCGTGTTGTTAATACCCAGTTCATCCAACATACCGTAAAGGTCATCACTCTTAATCTTTGTAATGGCTTTTCTAACCTTCATTTTGTTAGCAAACATAGACACAATCATATTTTCCTCGTCTATGTCCGTAAGGGCAACAAAGGAATCCATGGCTTCAATGCCTTCCTCAATAAGCAAATCGTGCTGAGTTCCGTTTCCGTGAATGATGGTTACGGAAGGAAGATTCTCGGCAAGCTCTTCGGCAGTTTCCTTGTTGCTTTCAATCAGTTTGATTTTATATTTCTTTTTAGAAAGACCATATGCAAGATAATATCCTATTTTGTTTCCGCCGACAATCATAATGTTTTTCAGCGGAGTTACATAGAGATTAATTTCTGCTAAAAAGTCTCGCAATGATTTTGCATCCGAGGTAAGATATATTTTATCCCCTTCCTCAATAACAAAGTTACCGGAAGGAATAGTTACGGTATGTCCTCTCAAAACCGCACAAATGAGCACCTTGGTGGAGAGCTTCTTACCCAAAGAAATAAGACTTTCACCAATGAGCGAACATCCCTTTTCCGCAATAATCTCTACCAATAAAACTCTGCCCTTTGCAAAGCTTTCAAATTGTACAATTGATGGTAAATTGATGAGATTAAATATTTCTGTGGCAGTATCCAATTCAGGATTAACAATCATAGAAATACCAAGGTCATCTCTCATTTCGATGATTTGCTTTCTGTAATCAGGATTTCTTACGCGGGCGATTGTATTCTTCACGCCTAATTTCTTCGCAACAAGACAAGCAAATACATTCACTTCGTCACTGTCCGTCATAACAATAGCCAAATCTGCATCGCCGACTTTTGCCTCTTTTTGAATATCAAGACACGCGCCGTTGCCGACAACACCCAACACATCATATTTTTCGATGAGATTTTCTATTTTTTCTTTGTTGTCGTCAATAATTGTGATGGTATGTCCTTCTCCGGACAGACTTTTTAATATGGTCCTGCCAATCGTGCCAAGACCGATAATTACAATTTTCAAACTTGCCACCTCGCCAACTACAAAACACATTGAAATGTTTTCTATTTTTTTCGAACCGGATTTTCATAATGTGAAATCATTGGACGAATCCTATCCGGATTTTTGAAAAAGTCATCGCTTATCTTCTTTATGACAGGAGACAAAGCAATAAGTGAAATCAAATTTGGAACTGCCATCAGACCGTTAAACAAATCGGCAAACTCCCAAACAACATCAAGACCTGTAACACAGCCCCAAAAAATCATAAGTGTATATATGCTTTGATAACAAAGCTTAATACCCCTATTGCTCCCGAATAAATACTCAACACATTTTTCTCCGTAATAGTACCATGCAATAATTGTGGCAAATGCAAACAGACACAAACCCAAAGTTACAATATAACTGCCGCCTGTAAATGCATTTTCAAACGCCATAGCGCTCATTGCACGCGTATCACCCACTAATGCAGCATCTGTCCATAAGCCCGATGTCAGAATAACAAGAGCTGTTACTGTACACATAACAATTGAGTCAAAGAATACTTCAAATGCACCCCAAAGTCCCTGACGGGCAGGATGGTCGCTTGATGCAGAAGCATGAGCTATGGGAGCCGATCCCATACCGGCTTCATGAGTAAATACTCCTCTTGCCATACCGACACGACAGGAGTACATAGCCGTTGTGCCTAAAAATCCTCCCATGGCAGAAGTTCCGGTAAAAGCACTTCCGATAATCATACCGAAAGCTGTCGGAATGCGTTCTATATTAACGATAAGAGCAATCAAAGCACCTGCAATATACAAAACCGACATAACGGGAACAAGAAATTCGGTAACGGCAGCAATACGCTTAACGCCACCGATGAAAATCAAAATACCTAAAAATGATACAACAACACCAATAATTCGTGTAGAAATACCAAAGGTAGCATTTATACTGCCTGCAAGAGCATTGGACTGCACCGATGCACCAATGCCAAGTGCTGCAAAGCCACCAAATATAGCGAACAAAGCAGCCGGCAACTGTTTGCCCATACCTTCAGAGATATAGTACATAGGTCCGCCGACTGCCTCGCCATTGTCATTGATTGTGCGATAAACCTGCGAAAGTGTAACCTCGCAGTATTTAATAACCATACCAACCAAAGCAGAAACCCACAGCCAGAATATTGCACCGGGGCCGCCGACTGCAATTGCCATAGCAACACCAACAATGTTGCCTGTACCAACTGTCGCTGCAAGAGCTGTACAAACCGCCTGAAAAGGTGTAATAGTGCCTTTCCTCATACGGGATTTATCAGTCTTACTGAGTATGGTTTTCGCTGTATAGCGCATAACCACATTAAACTTTGTAAAGATAGTTCCTTTAATAACTAACGTCAGCAAGATGCCCGTGCCGATAATCAGCACAACCATAGGCAAACCCCAAATGACATTATCATTTAAATACCTTATAAAGCTTAAAATGTATTCCATTTTCCTGAGCCTCCCCATTTAGGGATATGCTCAGGAAAGTATTTTTATGCGTTTCGTAAAGCTTTTGCTTTAGCCTTAGCCTTTTTTTCTTTATGCTTCTGCCACTTTACCCAAATAGGACCTGCAATGCAGATTGTGGAGTAGCATCCGCTTATGATACCGAAAATCATAGGCAGAGCAAAGCTCTTGATTGAAGGAATATCCTGTACATATGCAAAGATATATACAACCACAATAGCTATAAGTGTGCAGATATTTGTATTGAGTGAGCGTGTGAAGGATTGGCTTATGCTCATATCCACGATATCTTCAATAGGCATATTCTTTCCGTA
>CAYXPV010000020.1:0-12483 GCA_964467285.1 uncultured Oscillospiraceae bacterium | reverse complement strand
AAGGTATCTTGCAATGTTACTGGTAACGGTTGGAGACCCAAACCGTTGGCTGAATTGTTATCTATGTTACGACATTATTTGCCGCATAATTTCGAAATTCGTTGCACTATGGAGTATACAAACTGCCCACAACCATATAAAATCTTTTGGAAAGTTAAGAACGTAGGGCCGGAAGCGGAAAGAAGAAATCAAATTAGAGGTCAAATTGTTGAGAAAGGAAACTGCATAGTGGAACACAGCAATTTCTTTGGGAACCATTATATTGAATGCTATATCATTAAAAACGGTGTATGCGTTGCCAAAGAAAGAATCAACATTCCGATAGGCAGAGGGTGAATTTATGAAAATTGTGAAAGTTATTGTTTTAACGCTTTTATCAGTGATTGCTATTGGTACTATTTTCTTTTTTGAAATCAATGGTTTGCCTGCAGGAAGCAGTATTGCGGGTATAGTACTTGGCTTTTTGCTTCCTGAACTCGGCAAATCAATTCAAGATCTTTTGGACACTACAAATTGGAAAGTCTCTCAACGGAAGTTGAAACGTAGTGGTATCATTAAGAATGACACAATTATCCGCATTTCTTTCGCTTATCTTTACAGAATTAAAATAGGTAACAAGTATCTCTTGGTGAAAAATGAGCGTGGAACTGGTAAATATCAGCCTGTTGGAGGAGTATACAAATTGTTAGGAAAAGAGAAAATGGAGTTACGAAATCGATATCAAGTAAAAGATGATAATAAGATACCGATTGACCAATCTTCTCGTGATGATTATCGTCTCCGAATGGAGAACAAATATCTACGAAAGTTTGTCAGACGTTTTGACCGTAAAGCTGAACGAGAACAAATTTACAATTTAAGTCGAGAGTTTAGAGAAGAACTCGTTGAAAAAGGGGTTGTAAATTGGAACCAAATTAGCTATCGCTTTTGTGGCAGACATATCACAGAACTTAGCTTCGGAAATCATTTTCAGTGTTACGAACTCCTTCTCGCCGATGTTGTAGAATTGATTCCTACTGCAGAACAAGAAAAGGATTTGGAACGATTAGTCAATCAACAATCTGATATATATCGTTTTGCTACGGCTGAAGAAATTAGTTCTTTGGGTATTAATGCAGAAACAGGTGATCTCAAAGAAACAATTTCTGACCATACAAAAAAGATTATTCAGGAAAACGAAGGGCAGTTAATGAAACTCTCTAGCGTTGGAAAGATATATGATGTAAATCTCTAAATCGTATATAAAGTTCAGAATATATGCTATGTATACAACGGCTGAGAGCGAGTGGGTGCTGTTATGAATTATTTTGATAACGAAACAAATATTATTGAATTACTACAACAAACAAATTCTAGGATGATAAATTTTGTGAATCCAACCTATGAAGGCAAAAAGTTTTTTTTGAGTTTGTACCGAGAAAAAGAATTTGGAAATTGGACAAATAGTTCCGCAAAAGATGTTCCACCACCTGATTTCTATTCTGAAAAATATAAGTACATGTTAGAAGTGATGAGAGTGGATGACTATGTGATAGGTAGTAGTTCTCCAAATGCGCTTGAGAGTAAATTTATTAAGAAAGCAGATGATATGCGAAAGGAAAATGGATTGCCGTCTGTTAGAGAATCAAATATTACGATGCTTGTAATTCCGGACATGTCTAATGCAAGCGAAAACAACTATGAAATATATGTTGAAAATTTTAAACGCATAGTTGATAAACATCTACAAAAAATTGATGGCTATTGCAAAAATCATCCGGGATATAAATTAGGCTTTTTGATTTTTGATGAATCGCCTGGTTATATGCAGGTTGAAAAATTTTATGCCGGTACAAAACCAGGAGATAAAGTTAAAGGAAATCTTCATTTCGGCTTCCGTGATAGAAAGTTTGTTGAAGTTTTTTTACATCATGATTTGGATTTTGTTATTTGGATGACTCCATATAAAAATATGCCACACAATCCAAAGACATATCGGGAAATAAACATTTTGGATTTGAAGAAAAAAGATGGGTGGAAAAAGAACATAATCGAATATGATGTTGAAAAAATGTATTGCATGGAACGATGGAAATAAGAATTACATTTTAAATAACAAGAAGGGGAGTTTTAAGCTTATTTGTAGTGCGAAAAAAGAATTGACAAAAAGGAACATGTGTTCTATAATTAATTTGATAGTTAGATAATTTTTATTAAATTATATTTAACATTGTAAAATATGAGGGGACATGTTAGATTTTAGGGAAATTAATTAACGATAAAAGAAAACTTGAAAACGAATGGAATATAAGATTGTTAGATTAATTTTGAAGAAATTTCAATGGGTTCATTGATTATTTTGGAGGAATACACATGAAAAAGAAACATAAAGTGCTTTCACTATTTAGTGGTTGTGGAGGGATGGATATCGGGTTTGAAGGTGGCTTTAAGTGTTTGAAAAGGTCTATCAACACGAATGTTCATCCTAATTGGATAAAAGAAGATAATGGAAAATGGGTAAAAGTTGTTGAGACAGGGTTTGAAACTGCTTTTGCAAATGACATTCGTCCGGATGCAAAAGCTGCGTGGGTATCGTATTTTCGTAAGATATACGATAATGCGAATGAGGTGTATCATATTGAAAGTATTGTTGACCTGGTCAAACGGGCACAAACCGGAGAACAGGTTTTTCCTCAAAATATAGATATTGTTACAGGAGGATTTCCATGTCAGGATTTTTCTGTTGCAGGAAAAAGGAAGGGCTTTAATTCAGATAAAAGTCATAATGGTGGAACCCTTGAGGTTGATGAGCCTACAGTTGAAAGTAGAGGACAATTATATATGTGGATGAAAGAAGTTGTGAGTATTGTACAACCTTCTATTTTCATCGCAGAGAATGTAAAAGGATTAACTACTTTGGAAGATGCTAAAGAAGTAATAGAACATGATTTTTCCCATGCGGCAGATGGTGGTTATATTGTTATCCCTGCGAGAGTTCTTCATGCGGCTAATTATGGAGTTCCTCAGTCAAGAGAGCGTGTGATTTTTTATGGATTCAAAAGAAAAGCTCTTAAAAAAGAGGCTTTAAAAGGATTACTTAACTTAAAAACGAATTCTGAATATGACCCATATCCCATCCCGACGCATGCATACAATATCGAAGGTAATAATCTTATCCCGTTTGTTTCTTGTAAAGAAGCTCTAGAGGGACTGGGGGAACCGGAAGAAACGGATGATATCGCACAGATGAAATATTCTAAAGCAAAATATTTACCAAAGGGACAAGGTAACATTGAAATTAAATTAGATTCAATTTCACCAACAATACGTTCAGAACACCATGGAAATATTGAATTTAGAAGATTGAGTGCCGACAATGGCGGAACGCATGAACAAGAATTAGCCTTAGGATTAGAACAGAGAAGGCTCACTGTTAGAGAATGTGCAAGACTACAAACATTTCCAGATGAATATCAGTTTGTTTTATCAAAAACAGCCGAGAATAAAGCGGTAAGTGCAAGCGATGCTTATAAACTTATAGGAAATGCAGTTCCTTGCGTCCTGGGTTATAATATTGCTATGAGATTAGCTGAAAACTGGGAAAAATATTTTGCTTAATAATCCAACGCCATATCTACTACAGAATAGATATGGCGCTTTTAATATTTATATAGCTTCGTAAATTGTAAGCAATGAACCACCCTGCTCGTAATACATCTTGGCTTCTGGAGTGCCATTGAATTGACCATGACTAAATCGGCACTCATTTCGTAAAACAAGTGCTTTCATTGTTTTTTTGTTTCTAATTGTAGTCAATATATTGGCTTGGCTATCAGGAACTGAACTTTGAATGGATTCAATAACAATGTCATTTCCAAACGAGTCAAGAGAAGGAACTCTATATATTTCTATGCCAGATGATGTTGTTTTTGCATAATAATATTCAGAATTATGAATTCTTAAGAATCTTGGTAATCCGGCATGATAATTGAGGTTTGTGTTTAATTCTTTTGCAAGAGCATTGGTAGCAGCAATGGCACAAAATCGTTTTGCATCGTTGTAGTTTTTATTGTTTTCTTTATCTAGTTTTAAATTAATGAATTTAGCAAAAATGTGCTCACGAATTATTGCTGAAGTTTTTGATTCAAAATCAGATAATTTACAATCTTTTGGCAAAGAAGAAATTGCAACAGATTTTTCGTTAAAAAAATATTCCAGCTTTACGTTTGTGTCGGTAAGTGTAATGAATCCTTGCCTGTGCTTTTGAGGATCGGTGTAATTCCATACATTATGGTTGGAATTTAAAAATTTTATAAGCTCCATCCATGTAGCACTGAACCATGCTTCATATTCTGGACGGGCATAATCCTTGAAAATGTGGCGTTTTTTATATGAGGACCCGGTATAACAATTCAAGAGTTTGTATAGCCCCATATTTTCAAGGATAAAACTTTCTTCTTTTAGCGAAAAACC
The DNA here is from genome assembly GCA_964467285.1 of uncultured Oscillospiraceae bacterium. Classification (GTDB taxonomy): domain Bacteria; phylum Bacillota; class Clostridia; order UMGS1810; family UMGS1810; genus RGIG8748. Next base: position 8,031 of record CAYXPV010000020.1, on the reverse strand, counting down.
ATAGGAGCCGACGGTGATATCAACGGGATCATCCTTTTGGGTATCGTTGCCTTGCCAAGTTATTTTATCTTTTTTATCAATGGTGAAATAACTATTTTCAAATATTTTTTTACCAAGATTATAACCGTTATCGACAATTTGCTTTAGTTCCCCTGTAAAGGTGGGCTGTGTACATAGATTTTTAGCCCTTGAAATATCTCCGGTAATTACTTGGGTTGCATACGCAAAAAAATTTTTGGAATCATATAAATCATGAAGGTTAAAATCAATGTCAAGATTTAAAAGTCCAATTGTAGTTGCAACGCTCAATTCTCTTAAATGTGTTTTAATGTCAGCCATAACTTTCTCCTGAATGTTTATTTGCTTTAAATGGATTGCTTCTTTTGTGAGGTCAATCTTACGGCATGTGCAGTTTTTTTAAAATATTATATCAAAAAAGTTAAAGCTTTAAAATAGGTGTTTTGTAAATTTGCTAAGGAATGTTTTGTAAAATTTGCTAAGGAATAGATGAATCAAATGCACTATAATTTGTTCGATAATTGCTTTTGAATAAAGTGAAAGAAAAGAATTCTATGACCAACCTCCTTTTTGCTTGCTACGGCAAAATATTAACAAAATCTAAAACCTGTTATAAATAGGCACTTTTAGGGGATAGAATAACGGATTTTAGGATGGAATTATGACGTATGACAGAAAGTTTGGTTATTGTATTAGCGGTGGGTAAACTCCTGGGGTTGGATATGAGAAGCACAGTGGCTTTTTTGTAATGTATTAAAACTATTGACACAATGCACTTTTTAGAAATATAATTTAATTAAATAGTATAATTTGACAAAGATTTAAGGAAAATGGGTTGATGCTAGATCGTGTGTTAAAAGGCAAGTTGATGAAGGAAGCTTTTTTCGCAAAATAACAAGTTGAGATAATAATTGTATTAGTCGGGACCATGACCTAAATACAGTTGTTATTAATGAGGAAAATTTATGAATAATCATCAAGCAGCAGAACAATTGTTAGGTTATGTATATCAGATTCGATATGCATTGTATTATTTGTTGACTCAGGATGATGAACGAGCCCAGATTAGCGTAGAAAAGTTTGATGATATAGCTGTTAGTTATGATGGTGTAGTAAATACGTTGCTACAGCTTAAATATCATGTGAAAGCAACAGGAAATTTAACGGATACAAGTACTGATCTTTGGCGTACAATAAACGTATGGATAGATGCGGTTAAGCAAGATGAAAATATTTTAGATACGACTCATTTCTTGATAATAACAACTGCTTCAGCACCTAAAGATACAGCGGCATATTGTTTGAAAAATGATGAGGATAAGAGAAATGTTGAAAATGCATACACAATATTAGAGCAGGTGGCAAAGATATCAAAAAATCAAGCACATAAATCATATTATCAAGCTTTTAATGGATTGGGAGAAGCTGTCGGCAAGAAGTTATTAGGGAATATAACAGTAATTGATAAAGAAAGTAATATTCTTGATGTTGAAAACGATATTAAAAATAGAATAAAGTATTGTTGTTTGCCTAAGTATAAGAATATGGTATATGAGCGCTTAGAAGGTTGGTGGAATAAAAATATAATACAAGCATTGTGCTCTGAACAACCAGTTTTTATGACACAATTTCAGGTAAATTCTCTACTTGTAGAATTGGGACAACAATATGCACCAGATAATTTGCCAATAGATATTGGAGATTTTTCCGACACAGAATTAAGTGAATTAGGTGCGGAAGATTTATTATTTTATAAGCAGTTGAAGCTTATTTGTTTAGGAAATAAATCGTTACAGATTGCGATTCGAGATTATTATCGAGCATTTAAGCAACGAGCAAATTGGGTTAGGAACGATTTGCTATATGTTAATGAATTAGACAAATATGAGCAGAGATTAATAGATGAGTGGGAACATGTTTTTGCTGAAATGGAAGATGCTTTGACAGATTATGGAGGTGAGATAACAGAAAATATCAAAATAAAGAAAGCAAAGGCATTATATAAAGAAATTAGTGGAAAAGATATTAGAATCAGACCTAGATGTAGTGAAGCTTTTGTGATGCGCGGGAGTTATCATATTTTAGCGAATCAATTGAAAATAGGATGGCATATTGATTTTTACGAGAGATTAAAGCATCTTTTGGCAGAAAGAGGATAGGCATGAGAGAGTGGAAGGCGAGATCAAAAGAAGTGGCATACCTATTAAATCCAGCATTTTGTGGTAGGATTTTATATGGGACAGTAAAGAAATATAATGAAATATCAAACAGGGATTTTCCATTTCCATTGATTTATTTGGTGTTACCTTTAATATTGCATAAAAACACTAGAAAATTGATAAATAGTAAGACAGCCTTGCTGGTATGGGTACAAAAATATCCTGAACTTTTTATTGGATTTGCTCAGAGAGCATCTAATTTGGTTGAAATCACGAATGAAGCTGTAGAGCTATTATTACAAAGCGGATTGTTCCAAGTGACAAATGAGGCAGGGTTACAAGCTAATAAAACTATAAGAGCTATGAGTAAAACAAAATTTACAGATGATGAGATTAAAGAATGTATAAACAAAAGTGAACATGTAGGTAAATGGTTTGCTGTTGCTGGTAGTACGGAAACAATATACATAAGTTTGGGGGTCAGGCCATAATGCAGATTCGACAATTGATTTTATATGGAAAGAATAGAAAAGTTAGAAATATATCATTCGAAATAGGACAGGTTAATATCATTACAGGAAAGTCAAAATCTGGAAAGTCTGCTATTGGAGATATTATCGAATATTGTCTTGGTGGGGACTCATGTAATATTGCTGATGGTGTTATAAGAGAAAATGTATCTTGGTATGGACTATTATTACAATTTGAAGACGAGCAGATTTTTGTTGCAAGAAAAAATCCGGAACCTGGGCAACAGTCTACAAGTTATTGTTATATAAAAAGAGGGAAAAACGTTCAGATACCAGAAATAGATGATTTTCTTTCAAATGAAAATGTTGCTGGTTTAGAAGAATTACTCTCAAAAAAGATAGGTATATCTGAAAATTTAAACATTCCACCAGAAGGGCATAGTAGAAATGCATTGACTGCGAATATAAGGCATGCGTTATATTACTGTTTTCAGAACCAAGATGAAATTGCAGCTAAAAACTTTTTGTTCCATAGACAGGCAGAAGATTTTATAACACAGTCAATAAAAGATACAATGCCATATTTCATGGGGATTATTAATGAAGATGCATTAGAAAAAGAAAAGGAAAGAAGTATTCTGAAACGAAAAATAGTTCTGGAAAAACATCGTATAGAAGAAAGTAGGATGTTACAGGGTGGAGGCATAGGAAGGGGAACCGCTTTATTGGCAGAAGCTAAATATGTAGGTTTACTAAACGATAGTACCATGGTTCAATATAATAGTTATGATTCTATATATTCTGTTTTGAAAAGTATAAATGAGTGGTCCCCTGTTAGCATTGAAAACTCTGGAATGGATAGATTAAGTTATTTGCAAACAGAATTAGATAAATGTCTATCGGAATTATCGGAATTAGACGAAGATATAAAAAATGCAAAAAAATTTGCCGGTGAATCAAAGGGATATTTAGAGGAGGCGGAGCATCAAAAACTCAGGCTTAGCTCGATTGGGTTATTTGAAAAACTGGATTTTCGACAAAATTACTGCCCATTGTGCTCAAAAGAGATGGATTTACCATTACCAGGTGTGGAAATGATAAAAACAGCCATAAGTAATCTTGATAAAAACATTGAAAATGTCCAAAGAGAAAAACCAAAACTTCGTAAGTACATTGATAGTTTGGAAGATAATAGACAAAAACTTCGGGAGGAAATTCAAAGAATCAGGAATGAGGTAGATGGAATTTATTTGCAGAATCAAGAGGCTGATCAGATAAGAGATTTAAATGCCAGAAGAGCAAAAGTTGTTGGTCGAATTAGTTTATGGTTAGAAAGTGTAGAAAGGGATGATGGATTAAATGACAAGGAAATTGAAATTAAGAAAATGGAAGAACGTTTGAAAGAGTTAGATGAGTATTTGGATAAGGAGACAATTGAAGATAGAAAGCAATCTGTTTTGTCCAGAATTTCCATTGATATGACAGAATGGGCTAAACAGTTATGTCTGGAATATTCAGATAATCCATATAGATTAGATATGAATAAGGTTACTGTGGTGGTAGATAAAGAGGACCGTCCTGTGCCATTGAAGCAGATGGGTAGTGGTTCGAACTGGGTTGGAATTCATTTAATTACATATTTTGCTTTACAAAAATTCTTTGTTAAATCCCATAGACCAGTTCCAGGATTTCTATTCTTAGATCAACCGTCACAGGTATATTTTCCATCAGAATTAGATGAGAAAAAAACAGACATTAATATGGTAAATAAATTATATAATTTTATTATTGAAAAGGTTTCTGCTTTGTCCGGAGATTTACAGGTTATCATTGTAGACCATGTTAATTTGGATAATAAAGAATTTACAAAAAGGGTTGTGGAAAATTGGTGGGAGGATAATAATTTGATTCCAACTGAATGGTATGAAAATAAAAATGTTTGGACATGACAAACAAAAGTGCGCATAAACACCTGTGATTTCATTATTGAAAAACTACCAAATTATTGGATAAAAGGCTATAACTATAACCAACAAAATAATAGAAGGTGATAAATAAGTGTATATTTAAGGAGAAAAGATTTTGAGAATAACGATAAATATGACACTATGTTAATACTAACAGCCCCTGTATTTAATCCCAAATTACCCAATTAGATGTATGGACTATTGTTTCTTTGGAGGTGCGGAACCGGAATACTTACGGACCAGCTCCCAAGTGGTATTTAGAAACGGCTACGATTCCGATTGAAGGTATTCAAGAAAAGTAAGAAATAGAAAATTACATTGCAGTAGCTTAGAAAATGCGTATATCCATATGAAAGGAAGATTTGTTGTATATACAAGAATTACTTAAGTACTAATGATTTCCCAATTGCAAGAAATGCTGCTTGCGTTAAAAAAATCAGTTACTTTAAATGCGTTTGATAATATTAGAGGACAAATGGGAATCAAAAATTTAAACGTTCTAGAAGAACTAAAGAATCTTCCTAAAAAAGAAATACAATATAATAAGTTTGACACTTTTAATATTAAATAAAAAACTCTTGTAATAAAAGTACCACTGTGGTACTATACTAATACAGAGAGAGCCGAATTGATTTCGGCTGAAAAGCACTTGCACAGTATGTGTGGGTGTTTTTTGTTTGTTAATATGGTTAATTCCGCCATTTCATCGGTATCTTGCCGGTTGTGGCGGTTTTTTTACGGTATCTTACGATAAACGGTGGCTTGGAGGTGGCATCTTTGTGGGAGTGGCGATTTGAGGGGCGGTATCTATTTTTTATTGTTCGAATTATAAAGATACAGGTGGCAAAAACGTCATAAAAGAGAAGATGCCGGGTAACTCGCCGCCACAAAACCAAAGATACCTGTGGAGTGGCGGAAACGTTGTGGATATCACATAATATAGATACAAATGTTATAAAATCATAACATTCTTATTGATGTTTAGGGTCCTGAGTGATAAAATTGAAACACGGCAAAGGAGGAGTGATTATGAACCAATTAATAGGCGACCGCATTAAGGCATTGCGGACTGCGAACAATTTTACGCAGGAGCAAGTGGCGGAACAAATTGGAATCAGCAGGCAGAAATATGCTCGGATTGAAAGCGGAACGAACAATGTTACGCTGGAAGTTTTGTCCCAAATTGCAAAGATTTTAAAAGTACAGGTGGGGGATATCACAAAGGTGCTGGATGAAACACCTGCAGCAGAATACAGAGAAGGAGGAGAGACAGCCTCTTCTCAAAAGATTTTTGAAATGCTTGACCTTTTTTATGCAAATAAGCATTTACATGCCAAATTGCAACCTGAAGATACTGTTTAAAGGAGGCCGTTATGCAGGAAAGTAGAAAGAGAGAAATTCGAAAGCAAGCATATACTCTTCGTGAAAAATGCAAAGTTAGCCGGTATGGGCTTATGGACTTGTTTAAAGAGTGTGAGCGACTTGGCTATAAATTGCTGAGATATCCGCTTGGCGAAGAGGCGGACTTGGGATTTGTTACAAAGCGGGACAGCGATTTGGTGATATTTACCAATACCAGCAGTCGATTAGCTAGAGAAATTTTTATTTTGGCACATGAAATTGGGCATGCGGTGTTGCATATGGGAATGTCTATGTCCTTTGTTGATAATGCGACTACAATTTCAGGTGTGAGCACAGATGAAAAGGAACGGGAAGCCAATTATTTTGCATCTTGTTTGTTGATGCCTGAAGATGAAGTGAATAAGTTTCTTGATTTGGAAATTGCTGATTTTAACAAAAAAGGGTTAACGGCCATGGAGATTGCAAGAATCATGTCAGAATTTCATGTGAGCTTTGAAATGGTTTTGAATCGCCTGGAAAATCTTAGAAAAATTGATTCTCGGGTGCGGTTGAAATTGGATAACGAGCGAAATCAAACTCGCGTTGGAAATTTGCTGAGAAGTGTTGGCGGCAACAGTCGTTTAAATGAACCTGCCGGCGTAATAGAAATTCCGCAGGAGTATATTGAATATGTGATTTATAACTATAATCATAATGCCATTCCGTTAGAAACATTGGAAAAGGCTTTGGCGTGCTATCATCTTACAATTGAAGATATCGAAGATAAGTTGGAGAAACCGGAAGAAGATAAAGATGAGGACTTGGATGCATTAATAGGAGGAATAGAAAATGAGAGCCTCTTTGGACACGAATGTAATCATTCATCTTTATCGGGCGAATCTACAAAACATTACAGTAACCGATTTTAATATGGTAAATGAAGCATCTAATTTAAATTGGTCTTTGAAAAGTCAACTTGCTAAGTTTATTAGGCGATTTTTCAAAAATCCTTACAAGCATGAGGAAAGAGAGTGGATTGTAAAATGGTCTGCAGAAAACAAAATTGATATAATTGCTAAGTTGAAAGCGTTAAGCAGAATACTATAAAGACTATGAGAAAAAATTTCTGCCATTCATGATTTTTCCAGCCTAACCCATGCACACCCACGCTCCAAAATGGGCTGCGGCATCTATGCCTTCGTGCTTTGAGAACTAAAACACTACCAACGAATTTTTGAAGAATAAAGAGTTGCTTCATGCGGTTTGCGAGCGGTTTGCACTCTCTGGCTTCGGCAAAAAATGAAAATAACACAATCGAAATATTGCAATTTTTGCCGATAAAGTGGTATACTATTCATAAAATGAAACGGAGGGAACCCAATGGCATATTTTTCAGTTGCTCAAATGGCGGAAAAATGGAATATGTCGGAACGCAGTGTAAGGAATTACTGCGCCCAGGGGCGTGTGCCCGGTGCCTTTCTTACCGGCAAGACATGGAACATTCCGGAGAATGCGGAAAAACCGGAGCGGACCAATAAACGGAAAGAACAGCCTAAAACATTGTTAGACATTTTGCGGGAAGAAAAGGCAAGTAAATACTCCGGTGGTATTTATCATAAGACCCAAATTGATTTGACGTATAGTTCTAATCATATGGAAGGCAGTCGTTTGACACATGACCAGACAAGGTATATTTTTGAAACCAATACAATTGGTGTGGAAAATGAAATTCTCAATGTGGATGATGTGATTGAAACGGCAAATCACTTCCGTTGTATTGACATGATTATTGATCATGCCAAAGTGGCGTTGACGGAAAAATTTATCAAAGAGCTTCATTTGATTTTGAAAAATGGAACCAGTGATTCCAGGAAAGATTGGTTTGCTGTAGGGGAATATAAGAAGCGGCCAAATGAAGTTGGTGGTATGGACACTGCACTTCCGGAAGAAGTTGCCAACAAAATGAAAGCATTGTTAGCTGAGTACAATTTCAAAGAGGAAAAGACATTGGAAGATATTCTGGAATTCCATGTAAATTTTGAGAGAATCCATCCATTTCAGGATGGCAACGGTCGT
>CAYXPV010000019.1:5352-12692 GCA_964467285.1 uncultured Oscillospiraceae bacterium | reverse complement strand
ATTTAAAAGCATTAAACTTCCTTTGTCGTTGAATTATGTATCTTTTTACCAATATTAATATATTTTGTTGCAATATCAACATCAAAGCCATGATAATTTGCAAAACATTCTACCGTAAGAAAATTATTTACATAATCTAAGTATAAGTTTTGAAAGTATTTACCAACATTTAAAACACTTTCGTTTATATTTTCTAGCATAATATCACCTCTTAAACTTAATTATGCACCAATATATGCTATACTTCCGTCTGGGTTTAATCTTGAAAATTGATATTTACCCCTAATATATTTATGGAAGCATTTGCCAGCACTTTCAGCATTTATTAATTCCAGTATAACATCTTTTTCTACATTTTCATATTGATAAATATTAGTTTTATTAAACAAAATTGTCAATACTTTACTTTCTGGAGTATAAGCCCAAGTTGCTAAATTTGTACTATTTACTGTTGCTACCAAAGTTTGATTATTTTCTAATCTTTTAATTAAATCTTGTTTGTCCATAATTACACCTCTTTCTTTATTTCTAACATCTTTAGTATAACACATTTAAAATTATATGTCAATGCTTTATTTTACATTAGTTAATTTTTGTAAACTTTGTAATGTATCTTTAGAAAGATTTACTTTTATAGGATTAGCAATTTTACCTTTTCTAAATTCTATTTTTTGTATATCTTGTTTTATTACTTTTCGTCTTGTAATACTCATTATATACCCCTCTTTCTATTGTTTATAACATTATTATAATATATATTTACATTTTGTCAACAGAAAAGGCTAGAAAATATCTAGCCTTTGTTACTAAGTTATGAAAATAAACAACCTATTTTACGAACATACTTTTGATATATTCTAATACACTTAATTTTTTAATTTCTTGTTTAACAACTTTCTTAACAATTTTATTTGTTACGTTAATTTTAATAACATTTCTTACATTAGTAATTTTATTTTCTGTCGTTAAAATTGTTATAGATTTATTAGTGCATTTTAAAACTTTACCTGCTCTAGTAGTCATTTTACCATTTTTATTTTGAGATACATATACAACATCATCATTTTTTTCTAACTCGTTGCCTAACATATCTTTAAGAGGTTCATTATTTATTATAATAGGTTTAACCTCTTGTTTCACTTTTTTAGGTTTAATTGCCTTTGTTTTAGTTTCTTTTTTTGAAACTGCTTTTGTTTTAGCTTCTTGTTTTATAGCTTCTTCTTGTTTTTTAGCTTCTTGAATTTGTTGTAACTTTTCTTTTGTTACCACAATTTGTTTAGTTTTCTTTTTAATTTTTTTTCTTGGCATAATTTACCTCTTTCTACTATATGACTTTCTTAATCTATATTTATATAATACCACTTATTTTTTTTAACTCAATACTATATATGTACTATTTTACAAAACTTTACAATTTATACTACCAACTAGCATTTATAACATAACTTTCTTCATCAGAATTTAATACACCTATTCTATTAAATTCTTCTATTACATACTCTTTTTCTTTTGTATTTTCAATTTTATTAGTAACTTCCCAAAGTATATTACCGTAAAATTCATAATCTGCACAAGGTGATAGACCATATTCTAATTGCCAATTTAACATATCAACTAATTCAGAACATTTGTAAAGTGTACCTAAAATAGTTACAGTATGGCAATTTCTACCCTTTTCATCTGTTCTAAAATCTGTTCTTTGTGCAATAGTAAAATCTAAACCCATAATTATACCTCTTTCTTTTTAATTTCTAACATTTATACTATTTAAAAAGTGTCAAACAAAATATTATAAAACCTATAATTATACCAAAAACTACAATTAAGGCACTTATAAAAGCAATTAGTTCATGTAGCCATGTTCCACTTGGTATAAAGCAATTAATTATAACTAATACAACTAATAACTGTACTAATGGACATGATAATAATGCCACTATTTCTACTAATTTTAACATTTGTTTATCTCTTTTGTTCTAACATCTTTAGTATAACATATATAATATAAAAGTCAAGTGTATTTTTAAAATAAATTATACATTTCTTTACAAATAACCTCTAAATCTATATTATCATTTGTTATAAGTTCTAGTATTTCATCATCTGGTATATTTGCTTTTTCGTTCAAACTATATAATAAATTTATGCTTTCTTGCATATTTTTCATGTTTTATCAACTCCGATTTTTTACATTCTTTTATCCATGCTTGTAAATCTTTTCTAAAATTTTTAATATGTTTAATTATGATATCTTGTTGATATATACAAAAGTTTAGTTTTTTAACATAGTATTCAAAAGATATACCACCTATATAATCTTCATTTAATTGTTCTTGTAGTTCATTACCTTTACCAATTAGTTTTTTAAGTGTAGCTTGTTCTTCTTTACCTAAAAAATCTACTGGGTATTGTGTTTCCATTTCTTCTAAAAAATCGCCCCATACAAAAATTCTTCTGTAATCAAATTTTGTGTACCCATTAATCTTTTCTTGTAACATTGTATAAACTCCTTATATCCTCTATGCTTTATATATTACAACTTTTTCTATATAATGTCAAGTAGTATATATGATGTATTTTAATATAAAAAAACACCCTATTATTAAAAAAATAAAAATAGGGTTTATGTTAGAATTAAAAAAGAGAATTGTAAATAGTTAGTAGTACAGATATAAACATCTGCTTCTTGATGTACCACTAGCTATACATTGATTAAATAATTGTTTTCTTTGTCTAATTTCCTTGCTTGTATTAGTAGTTTTTTGTTTTTTATTGTTTTGTTTACTTTCAGCCCCATAACAATAACAAGTACACACTACCATTAAAGCTAATACTATACAAATAATAAATTGTTTCATTTTACACCTCGATTAATTCTACTTTATAATTACATTTTTCAGCTAAATTTTTAGCATGGTTTAATTTAACAGTATCAGTATATTGTGTTGCAAAACAATACTTATCTTCTATACAAATAGCACGACTTCTACCATAACTTTTTCTAACAAAGCCTTGATGTTCATTGTTTCGCCAAAGTCTTAAAATAGTAGGTTTACAAGTAGGTTTAAACTCTAAAAATTCTTTATATAAAGCATTTTTAAGCTCTCTATCTCGCCTTAAACGTAATTTATCACATCTAATTGCGAAATCTTTATATACTTCATCACTATGATTATAGCTACCATGTATAGCCAAATAATCTTTTCTTAATTTTTCGTCTAATTTGTCGTAAAAATGGTATGTTTTGCATGCTCTTGAATTTTCATTTTTACAACCCCATGAACCACCTAAAAATTGTAAAAATTTACCATATCTTGTAGATGCGCCACCATGAAAATTACCATAATAAAAATCAAGTAAAATTTCTTTTTGTAATAGTTCTTTAGTAAAATTTTTGTCTTTACAATAATTCCATTTTGAATAACAGTAAGGTCTTATATTATTACAAGCTGATGTAACTTCTGCATACCAACTGCCATTTTCATTTTGTTTTAAACCAATACTTCTTACAATTTCGTAACTCATAATTTATACCTCTTATTTAATCTAACAATTTAAGTATATCATATCTATTTTTGTTTGTCAAGTGTATTTTCAAAATTTTCTTCAACAACTTCTTTAATTCCAAAAGTTTCACAAAAGCCATTAAAACTTAATCTAAATATTTTAGGGCAATATGTTTCACCACCTGTTCTATACATATATTCATTAGATGAAACAAATCTTTCAAAAGGTTTTTCACCTATATACTCTTGTTTATCCCAATCATACTCACATTCTCCACCACCGATTAAAAAGCCTATTTTTACACTTTCTAATTCAAAAGAATATTTGCTGTCTTCTTCGGTAATTTCTACGACCATACCACCATTGTTATTGTCTGTTATATCAAACCATTTTTGTACTGTTTCAATATTCCATACATCAATATCTTTTTTAGATTTTTTGTAAATATAATTTTTTCTTGTGTCAAATTTAAAATAATTTTTTAAAGTTTTATCATAAGAATTATAATTATATTGAGATTTTAAAAACTCTTGCATAAAGTGTGCAACCATTGTTTTACCAAAACCCCATTGATAATGAATTAGTCTTGTTTCGCTTGTTCCGTCTTTAAAATTTCTTTTAACTAAAATAGCAGTTCTTTGACCCATAATTGTACCTCTTTCTTTTTTTAATTTCTAACAATTTATATTATTATAATACCACGCTATTTTAAAATGTCAACACTTTTGTTACAAAAATTTATAAATTCCAAAAATCATCTGGTTTATTCTGATTTTTGTCGTTGTTATTTGTATCATCATCCAAAGATACATATTGTGTTTTATCTTTATTTTTATTTTTGTTAGTTTTATTATTTTTAGTTATATTGTTTTTATTTGCACACATAGATATATCTATGCCTATGCTTCTAGCAAAATTTGGTAAAGGTAATGAGGGTAAAATAGTATTCATAAATTTTAACAACTCATCCTTTTCAATTTTATCTTGTTTACTTTCATTGTATAATTTTTCTGCTTCTTCAAAAGTTATGTTATTTTCTTTGGCGAGTTTCTTTATTTCTCTATTTTTTATAATTTGAGATTTTTTAAATTCTTGTTCTTTTTGTTTAATTTCATTGTTTAATTCATCGGTATTATTAAGTGTTTGTTCACACTCTTTATAATATTCCTCTTTTACAAAGTCGAAAAACCTTTCATACAGGAAGTTTTTAACTTTAGGCATTGTTTCAATTTTTTCTAAAATCATTTTGATAACAGGATTTAAGTAAAAATCTGCAATTTTGTTACCAGATTTGTGTACAAAATCGTCATAAAAGCCAGCTAATTCAACTACAGCCTCAGTAAAACCAACTGCTCTAATCTCGACATCTAATCGAGCTAACCAATTTAGGACTTGGTTCTTGCCAGTTATCGTGTTCACATCCACGTCTGTAAAAAAACAACCTTTATTTTCTTCTTTAAATATATTTCCTAATTCAAAAAATCCATTGTTATCAAAAGACATTTTAAACTCCTGTTTCCTCTTTTATTTTAGTTAAAAATATAATAACATAATTCTATCAGAAAGTCAATTTTAAAATCGGCTAAAAATTTTTTGTCAAAATAAAATTTGAAAACTGACATGTAAAAACTGGTATAACAAGAGGTGATAAGAGTTATACCAGTTTTATATGGTGTGCGTAGTAAACGAAAGGAGCAACACCATTTGCTATTAAAATAGCACACGAATATAAAAATGTCAAATTTACGAAAGTTCTTCTAGTTTATTAACTTCTTCACGTATATTTATTTGTTCTGTTTCGTCGCAATGATGTTCTTTTAAATAATTAAACACCATTGTTTCAAGTTTTAGAATATTCTCATGTATATCTTCTGCTTTAAGTCCATCACTATACACAATTTTAGTATAGTCATTAAATATACGCATAGACAAAATTCTGTCATAATATGCACCAAAGTCATTTACTGGCACAGGGCACACCTTACTTAAATCTACTTCATTTGTTTTATAAAAACAAAGAGTATAGTATGGAGTTTTTTCATTAAAACATTCCAACCTCACAAATACATTATTAGAACTTACGCTATCGCCTAAAGTATAAAGAATATTGGCAGTTCCAGTTGTAATATAGTCCAAAGTTTTAGTAATAAATTTAAAATCTAAAATATCTGGTATGTTTTTGACGCCATCCCATATATTTTCATAAAGTTCTTCAATTCTGTTATAAAGTTTTGTCCGTTTACCCATATATTTATTCTCCGTTTAAAATCGGTTCGTCTACTTGAAGAATTACATGAACTACAGGATTTTCACCAATAGCTACGACTGTATTTTTATTACTTGGTGTAACTGGGAACAATATGTCTACAACTTTATAATATGTTCTATTTGTAAATTTACCAGTATCATCTTGTTTCATATTAACTATAGTATCGCTAACCGATGGTGTAATTTCGGTTTTATAGTAAAATAAAAACTTTAAATCACCATCGTCGTCAATTTGAAATATTGGTAAATTAAATTCAAAAGGATTTTTAAAATCACTCATATTTTTAAGCTCCAATTAAATTCTCAAAATCGTCATGTAAACTTTCGTTTTGTATACATAAATTATAGTATTTTTTAAGTTCATTGTCAAGTGCTTTTTCAAAATTTCTAAACACTTTATATGCACTCTTTGCTGTTTTATAAGTAGTTGTTACTTCAAATTTATCTATTATATGAGGTGCGTAATTATGCTTTTTTACACAAATCTTTAAAACATTATCTCTGGGTGCTTTATGTAATAAACTTAAATAAATAAATTCTCCACCATAGACTGATATTTTAGCTTCTAAATGTTCACTTGGAAATATAAATTTATTGTCATCTATGTTCATTTCAAGAGTACCATCAGTCCACCTATGAGAATTTGTCTTATAATCAAAGTTGCTAAATTTTTCATTATACTTACTTAATTCGTATAATTTTTGTGCAATTATACTTATTCTTCTAAATATAAAAAGTCTTTTATCGTTTTTAATATCCGAACTCACAGTACACCCCTTATTTGCCTATTTTCATATCATGTTCCAAACAATATTCTACCATTGGTGCTATATGTCTGATAAACTTATCAAAATTTTTAAATCCATATTTAAAAGACAATTTAATTAATTTCTGCATTTGTAACTCCTTCTTACTACAAAACAATAATACAACTATCTTTTGCTTTTGTCAATATTTATCCTCTAATTGAAAGAAAACTGTCAACTTTAGGCGACAGATGAATTTTCAAATAATGTTTTTACAAAATACACTTTATAAATGTAAAATTATATGCTATAATAATGGTAGATATGTTAAAAGAAATTACAAAAACATATAAATATAGGTTATATCCTAGCTTACAACAAGAAGAATTGTTAGCTAAACATTTTGGTTGTACAAGATTTGTATATAATAAATTTTTAGCATTAAGACAAGAACAATATAGATTAACTGGGAAAAGTGATAATTATTATACTCAATCAAATTTATTAACACAATTAAAAAAAGAACAAGAATATAAATGGTTAAAAGATGTAAATGCACAAAGTTTGCAACATAGTTTAAGGCATTTAGAAATAGCATATACAAGATTTTTTACTGGTAAAGGTAGTTATCCTAAATTCAAAAAGAAAAATAATAGAAATAGTTTTACTGTACCACAATTTATAACGCTAAAAGATAATAAACTTTTTATACCAAAATTTAAAAATGGAATAAAAATAAAATTACATAGAGAATTACAAGGTAATATATTGTTTGCATCTATTAGTAAAACACCAACAAATAAGTATTATGTATCAATA
>CAYXPV010000019.1:0-5342 GCA_964467285.1 uncultured Oscillospiraceae bacterium | reverse complement strand
AAACAAGAATATAACTCAAAAGAACCAACATGTAAAGAAGTTGGTATTGATTTAGGAATAAAAGATTTAGTTATTACCTCAAATGGTGAAAAGTTTAAAAACAATAAATATTTACTTAAATATGAAAAAGAGTTAAAAAAAGCACAACAACATCTTTCTCGTAAAAAAAATGGTAGCAATAGGTACGAAAAACAAAGACTTAAAGTTGCTTTAATTCACGAAAAAATTGCTAATTGTAGGTCGGATGTGTTACATAAAATATCACATAAATTAGTAATGCAAAACGATGTTGTATATTTAGAAGACTTAAATGTCAAAGATATGTTGAAAAATCATAAACTCGCTAAAAGTATTTCTGATTGTTCTTTCTATGAATTAACAAGACAATTAGAATATAAAGGTGATTGGGATGATACATATATTCATAAGATATTTAGGTTTTATCCTTCAAGTAAAACTTGTAATAAATGTGGTTATATCAAACAAGACTTAACATTGTCTGATAGAGAATGGGTATGTCCTAGTTGTAATGCACGCCATGATAGAGATATAAACGCTTCAATAAATATTTTACTTGAAGGTAAAAGAGAAATATCGGTAGGAACTACCGATAACACTAACGGAGAGGATGTAAGACCTATTAGTAGCAATACTAATAGGCAAACCTCAATGAAGTTAGAAGCCATTTGCTTTAGCTAATGGTAGTTCACAGAAATAGATATAACAGGAAGGTAAATTTTATGGCAAAAGCTGGACCAAAATTAAAATTAGACAATAAGAAATTAAAAGCATTATTTAGTGTAATGATGGTTGCGCCCACTTATAAATATGTAGCATACGCACTTTCTATTACACAACCAGAAACAGTAAGTAATTATTACCACATGGGCAAAGCCCTTGAAATGCAGTATGAAAAAGAACTTGAACCATTAAACGATATTATACCATTCGATTTTGAACAAATTTTTGAAAATAGAAAAGAAGAATTTGAAGCAGAATTTGCACAACTTTATGATTTAGAACCCAATACACCTATCCCAGATAGGCTTTATAAGCGTCATAAAGACTTTATGTTAAATGAAAAACGTAAATTTGTAGAAAGAAATATTGAACGCAAAGAACGTGAACTACTTGAAGAAATTAAACTATCGGAAGACCCTCGTTTAGATGAAGATTATAAACTTTTAATTAGATTTTCACGCATATTTTATAGAGGTAGATGTGTAATAGAAATGGGTTTACTTAATTCTGTTACAGAAAATGGTATGTCCTCTAAAAATGCACAACTTGGATTTAAACTATTACAAACATATAATAAAGAAGAATTTGGTGAAGTTCAACAAGTACAACATAGTGGTACAATAGAAGTAAACAATAAATCAATTTTAGGTATAGCACTACAGTATGAAAAAGAACAACGTGAACAAAAATTAGCTTTAGAACAAAAAAATACACAAGTCATAGATGTTACCCCTGTTAATTTACTAGAGCAAAAAAGCGAGGATTAGTCCTCGCTTTTCTTTTGTCTTTATTTTTTACCATTTTCTGTATAATCTATTACTTCACTTACTGCTACTTGAACAAACTCGTCTTCTGGTGGTACTTTTTCAAATACTTGTGAAAGTTTATTCATTGGTATAATGTCGTTTTTCGGTGGCTTACCAGAATTAATAAACTTAATCGGTGTAATTTGTACTACAAATTTTTTGATTGGTTTAATCATCTAATTCATTCTCCATCTGTTGTAATAAATCTTCTGGTGGCTCGCCTAAATGGTCTTGTCTTATATAATAACTATCAGCAGTAGCCAACCAGAAATCTTGTATATTACTTGCTATACAAAAATATAATTGTAATTTTAAAAGTTCTAATGAAACTATAAAACCATTTGACTCTTCGTCATAAACAAATTGATAGTCTAGCCATTTAAAAAGTGTATTCCATTCTATATGAAATCTAATGTAATGCCCTAGTATACCAAAATATCCACCAAATCCACCTATGTTCATATTACACCTTTAAATAATCGTCAATTAAACTCAAAGTTTCTTTGGCTATATATTTTTTAATTGGTGCTTCATAAGGTACTTTAACAACACACCCTGTATCATAAGTTAAATCACAAAATCTATCTAAAGCTCCAAATATGTAAAATGATTTTATACAATCTGTAAAAAATTTTTCTATAAATTCCATTGTTCAATCCTTTGTAAACATTCGTCTATATATTGTATTGTAAATTTACAATTTTCACATAAATCTAATTGTTGACTTAAATTTTGTTTAAGTCCATGTAAAAAACAAGTTAAAATTTGTACCTTAGTATCATTGCTCACTTAACTTTCTAGCCTCTTGCAATATATGTCTTGTAATTTGTCCATGACATTTATCATCTGGGTTTAAAATGTAGTATATAAAATCTATTATACCACATGCTTTATAGCCTTTATAGCTATGTTTGCCATCATTATTTACATACTCATTGAGTATATATTTTGATATTAAATCCCTTATTTCTAGTATATCTTTATCATTTAACATACCATTATTATAGCATAAAGAAAAGGTATAAGTCAATAACTTATACCTAGGAATACTTAAATAGAGGAGACAAAATGCCAAATTGCAAATTATAATTTAAACTGTATGTATAACTGGTTTATTTTTATAACTTATTGATTTTGCGTTCATATCTTCTAAAAGATTAGATATATCATATCCTTCTATATCATCCGTATTTTGTAAATCAACCTTAAGTATATTGTTTGTTTTATCTGGATAAAATACACCTATTAGTTGTGAAGCTCTACTTGTAAAATTAAGTGTACCCTCACTATAGCTATTACCACCACAAAGTGAACCAGATAAAGAGTAAATATCACCTATATTACAATTATGATAATGTCCTGCAAATAAATAATCTAAATGTATACCCATATTGGCATATCTACCAAAAGTTTGAGATACAGATTGTTGTATATTATTAGATTTAATATTTACACCATGTGTAATTAAAACATTTGAGCCATTAATATTTAAAACTTTTTCACCAAAACTACCGTCAACAAAATCTATATTTAGATAATTTTGAAATGTAATTTTTAACATGTTATATATTGTATAGTCATAATTATATGTAGCTATATCATCAGAAGTGTCAAATTCTTCTCCAATAGTTCTACTTTCATTACCAGACACCATAGCTATTGTAATTTCAAATTGTGAACTCAAATCCATAATAAACTGTCTTAGGAGTTCAAAACCTATTACTGTAGCTTTATTTCTATTGGTAGACATATTATATACTTCTGATTGTCTACGGTCGGAATTTATAAAATCACCTAAACCAAGTATAACAATTCTATCTACATACAAAGTTTGTTTAGTTACATCTGCCAATCTTTTCAATCTTTTACTAGCAATATTAAAATCGTATTTATTTGAAGTAATATCAATTAACTCATTAAAATGTAAATCAGACAATGTTACAATGCCAATATTTTTATAATCAACAGTATCATCAAACTCCACCTTATGAGTTACTAAAGTAACTGGTTTTATTTTTTTTAACCCTTCGATTAACTCCCTGTTTAATTCTTCAAGTTCACTAACTTCTTTTAACTTTTTATTGAACGCATTTCTTTCATAGTTTAATTTGGTTTTATATGTTACGGCTTCTTTACGTAATTTAGTGTACTCTTTAGAAGTTTCTTCGTCTACCATTTCTTCAATTTTGTCTTGTCTTTCTTGTGGTAAACTTGCAATTAAATCATCTGTTGTTATATTTTTTTTTGTCTTAATTGTTTCTAATACACCAGTATCTTTATATTTGTTGCTATACAATTCTTTAATAACACTAGTGTTTAAATAATGCCAAAAACTCTCGTTTCTAATTGGCATTTTAGCACTATTATAAAATAAACAATATTCTAATGCTTCTGGATTTAATTTAAAATAATTGTAAATTTCTACGGCTTTATCACGACTAATACCTAATGAGTTTTTAAACTCCTCAAACTGTTCAATAGCTTTTAAAATATCCATTATGTAAATCTTCTCTTTCTGCACCATAGTGCGTTTAATAATTTTTAATTAATACTTCTTTATCGTTACCCTTTAAAGTTCTTTGGTAATTACAATTTGAGAAATCGCAATTTGTATTTATTGTATTATACTTTTTAGAAAATGTCAACAATTCTTGATTTATTATATCGCCCTTTTGTACTTGGTTAGTATACATAAATCTGCCACCTTTTTTGTCAAAATCCTGTAGTATATTATGCAAATCTATGTCATCTTGTATACACCAATTTATACCATGTGTTCTAGTATAAGAAGAATTTGACACTGTGTAAGGTGGGTCACAAAACAACATTACACCGTCAAAATCGTTAACAAATGTACTACATAATTGATTATACATCTCTCTGAAATCCATACTATATATTTTTATATCTTTAAATCTCAATACAGCATTATAATCAATTAATTTATTTTTTAATGATTTATTAAAACTACTACGTTTATAACCACTAGGTACTGAAAATTTGCCAGAGCTATTAAATCCAAGCATATTATTAAAGCTGTAACATATCAAAGTATATAAATCTATATTTGATATATGTCTACGCCAAGTTTCTTCCACGTCTAAAAACATATATGTTTTAGAGTTAAAATCTTTTCTAAAGTTTAAAAAGGCTTGTTTATTATTTTTTGATAAACCATAATACTCTATATTGTCTTCAATATGAGATAATATAGTATTAATATGACATTCTTTAATAGTTCTAAATAAATTGCACATATATTTATTTTTTTCATTATAAATATACATTGGAAATTCTGTGTTTACACACATAGTTCCACTTCCACCAAATAAATCTACCAACATTGTATAATTTTGTGGTAAATTTTGTTTAATTAAAGGTAAAATTCTTTCTTTTGAACCGTTATAATTAAAAGGATTTTTATATATTTTATCTTGTTGTTTACTCATTCTTAAACGCCTCGTAACCTAAAAGAGCTTTTAATTCTTCCATTGTAACTTCTTCTGTTTTACATATTTTGGTTTTATCAATAGGCTTTAATTCTTGTTTAACCTTATATAAATCACCAACCATATAATTATATAAATCTTCTATTTCATTCAAATTGTACACAATTTCTTCTTTATCATTTATTTTTTCATAAATAAATTTATTACCGTCACTTATATCATAAAGCCACCAATTCAACATATCGGTTTCATCTTTTAAGGTCTTGGTTAACAATTCCACCATACAATCTATAATTGTATCACCAAAACTACACCAACCAGTTGACTCTTTACACACTAAAATATC
>CAYXPV010000018.1:0-12785 GCA_964467285.1 uncultured Oscillospiraceae bacterium | reverse complement strand
ATTTAAAGAACAGGAAACCTGACGTAATTCTTGCTGTTTGCGGCTGTATGATGCAACAGGAAAGTGTTAAGGAGCAAATCCGAAAAAAATATAAGCATATAGATATAGTTTTCGGTACCCACTCTCTGTACCGGTTTCCCGAGATTCTTTCCAGAGTAATCACGGAAAAGGAAAGAGTATTCGACGTTATGAATACAGATGGTGCCATTGCGGAAAATTTGCCTGTAAACAAGGCAGATGGCCCCTGCGCTTGGGTTTCCGTAATGTACGGGTGCAATAATTTCTGTTCTTATTGCATAGTTCCCTATGTAAGGGGCAGAGAGCGTAGCCGTCTTAAGGAAGATATACTTAAAGAAGTCCGTGATATTGCCGAAAGAGGCTGTAAGGAAATAACTCTCTTGGGTCAGAATGTAAATTCTTACGGGAATGACCTTGACGAAGATATAGATTTTGCGGATTTACTGTCTATGGTATGTAAGATAGACGGTATAGAGCGTATTCGGTTTATGACAAGTCATCCCAAGGATATAAGCGACAAGCTTATAGATATCATGGCACAAGAGCCTAAAATCTGCAAACAGCTTCATCTTCCTGTTCAAGCCGGTAATAATCGCGTTCTTAAAACCATGAACAGACGTTATACCAAAGAATCTTATATGGAAAAAATAAATAAAATAAAAGAAAAAATGCCGGAAATAACTCTTACTACCGATATAATAGTAGGATTTCCGGGGGAAACTACCGAGGAATTTGAAGATACTTTAAACATTCTTAAGGAAGTTCGCTACGATACTATTTTTTCGTTTATTTATTCCAAAAGGCCCGGAACACCGGCTGCTGAAATGGAAGATGTTATTTCTTCCGAAGAAAAAAAGCGTAATTTTGACAGAATGCTTGAGGTGCAGGATAGGATTTCCAAGGAAAAGAATCTTGCTCTTGAGGGCAGAGTTATGCGAGTGCTTGTGGAAGGTAAGAGTAAAAATAACGATGACTTTCTTGCAGGCAAAACCGAGGGTGGAAAAACTGTTAATTTCCGGGGAAGCGACAGTCTTATAGGAAATTTTGCAGATGTGGAAATCACCGATGCCAAAACCTGGTCATTGGTGGGTAAAATAGTATAATCAGAAAGAAAGTGTGGACAAAATGAACGATATAATTGAAAAAGCAAGAGAACTCGGCCAGATGATTGCCGAAAGTGACGAAATAAAGGCGTTAAAGGGTGCAGAAGAGCTTCAGCTGGCAGATCCTGCAGCTCAGGAACTTATGATGGAGTATGCTAATGCAAGAGAAGCGGCAGCAGCCAAGGCTCAGGACCCCAACATAACAAAAGAAGGATTTGAAGAAATCCAGAGTGATTTGGAAAAGGCATTTCAGAAGCTTATGACAAATGACAACATTAAGCGTTATGTTGAAGCAAACTCTGCCTTCAAAACTCTTATAGACCAGGTGAATGCTATAATTGCCTTCTATGTAAAGGGCGAAGAACAGCAGGGTGGTTGCTCAGGTAATTGCTCAAGCTGCGGAGGCTGTCACTAAACAAATTTTTGGGATAAGGAAAAGAAGAAATGAAACCAAAAGTATCGCCAATGATGCAACAGTATTTTGACATAAAAGACCAGTATGAAGATTGTATACTTTTCTTCCGTCTGGGAGATTTTTATGAAATGTTTTACGATGATGCTATTGTTGCATCTGAAATACTCGAAATAACACTTACAGGGAAAGATTGCGGACAAGAAGAGAGAGCACCAATGTGCGGTGTTCCGTATCATAGTGCCCAGGGATATATTGCCAAGCTTATAAAAAGAGGTAAAAAGGTTGCCATATGTGAGCAGGTTGAGGACCCCAAGGCGACAAAGGGAATTGTCAAGAGAGATGTAATCAGAGTTGTAACTCCGGGAACGGCAAATATAGATGCGGTTCTTACTTCCGATGAAAACAATTTCCTTGCCTGTATATATGCGGATAATATTTATTATGCAGTTTCTTTTTGTGATGTGACAACAGGCGAACTTATTACAACCGAAGGTCCCAATGATTCCGTGGAAAATCAGCTTGTTGATATTTTGGCGTGCTTTAAGCCGAAGGAACTGATAATAAATGACGGAGGCTATGGGAGCCTTGGTGCCTTAAACGAGTTAAAAAATCGTTTTGATTTTTTTGAAAGCTATCTTCCGGATAGTAATTTCAGTCTTGAATCCGGCAAAGAATTGGTTTACGGTAAATTTACGGAACTTGCAAAAAATGATGTATTGAAGGGCAGAGATTACTGTATTCGCTCGCTCAATGCACTTTTTGAATATCTTGATGAAACGCAGAAGCTGGATTTATCCCACATAGAAAATGTTGTTTTCTATGAAACTCATGACTATCTTGAAATAGATATGTCCTCAAGAAGGAACCTTGAGCTTACCGAAACTATGAGGGATAAGACAAAAAGAGGTTCGCTCTATTGGATACTTGACAAAACAAAAACCGGTATGGGTGCAAGAAGGCTTAAAAGCTGGATAGACAGGCCCCTTATATCTAAGTCTGCCATAGAACGCAGACTTGATTCCGTTGCTGAATTTGTTGGAAAACAGGATATCCGCGACGAACTCAGGGAATGTTTCAAAAAAATCAACGATATAGAAAGACTTATAAGTAAGACTGTATACGGCTCTTGTAATGCAAGAGATTTTGTTTCTCTCAAACAGAGTCTAGAGGTGCTCCCCGATATATATAATATTATTTCCGAGTGCGAAAGTCCCCTTATGAAAGAGGCTTATCTTGGCTTTGATATGCTTAAAGATATATATACTCTTCTGGACAATGCCATAGAAACAGAGGATACTCCTTTTACTATCCGCGAGGGCGGAATTATAAAAGAGGGTTTTGATACCGAGCTTGACAGACTTCGTTCCATTATGAACAATGGTACAGGCCTTCTTGCCGGAGTTGAAGCGAGAGAAAAAGAGAGAACGGGTATTAAAAATCTTAAAATCAGCTACAACAAGGTTTACGGCTATTACATAGAGGTCACCAGGTCTTTTTTAAGTCTGGTTCCCGATGATTATATAAGAAAGCAGACTCTTACAGGCTCCGAAAGATTCATTACTCAAGAGCTTAAAGAGCTTGAAAATACCATTCTCGGTGCAAGAGAAAGAGTAAATGACCTGGAATATGAGGACTTTATGTATGTCCGCGGCGAAATAAACAAAAATGTCAACCGCCTCAAGAAAATAGCAGAGCTTATAAGCGTAACAGATGTTCTTTGTTCTTTGGCAGAGGTTGCATCGATGAACGGATATGTATGTCCCGAAGTTAATGAATCTGATGAAATATATATAGAGGCAGGCAGACATCCCATAGTTGAATTAAGCACATCGTCCACGGGTATGTTTGTGCCGAATGATACATATTTAAACACTACAGACAGCAGATTTACAATAATTACAGGTCCCAATATGGCAGGTAAGTCTACCTATATGCGTCAGACTGCCATAATTACCCTGATGGCTCAGATGGGCTCCTTTGTTCCTGCTGCAAGTGCAAGGATAGGTATCGTAGATAAAATATTTACCAGAATAGGAGCTTCCGATGATTTGGCTTCCGGTCAGAGTACCTTTATGGTGGAAATGAATGAGGTGGCTCACATACTTAAAAACGCCACATCCAAAAGCCTTCTTATTCTTGATGAAATAGGCAGAGGAACAAGCACCTTTGACGGACTTTCCATAGCCTGGGCGGTTGTGGAGTACATAAATGCAAAAATAGGGGCGAAATCTCTGTTTGCAACCCATTATCACGAGCTTATAGAGCTTGAAAATAAGATGGAAGGCATCAAGAATTACTCCGTTGCAGTAAAGAGAAGAGGAGAAGATATTACCTTCTTAAGGAAAATTGTACGGGGAGGTACCGATGACAGTTTCGGTATAGAGGTTGCGAAGCTTGCCGGAGTCCCGGGCGAAGTTATAGAAAGAGCAAGAGAAGTACTTTCTGCCGTGGAAAGCGGTGAAAAGGAAGAAAAGGTTTCTGTGGAAAAAAGACTTAGTAAAGTAGAAGAGCAGAAGATTAAAACCAACGAACTTTACGATGCTATAATGTCGATAGAAATATCCACACTTACTCCTTTGGAAGCCATGAATGAATTGTTTACACTTCAAAAAAAGGTAGGCGAACTTAGTGAAAATTAATGTGCTACCCACCGAGATAGCCAATATGATTGCCGCAGGTGAGGTTGTAGAGCGTCCGGGTTCTGTGGTAAAAGAGCTTGTGGAAAACTGCATTGATGCAGGTGCAACTTCAATTACCGTGGAAATCAAAAAGGGCGGAATACCCTATATCAGAGTTACCGACAACGGCTCGGGAATAGAGGCAGAGGATATTGTGACTGCCTTTAAACGTCATGCCACAAGTAAAATTCATGAAGCATCGGACCTGGATGCAATAGGTACTCTCGGGTTTAGAGGTGAGGCGTTGGCAAGTATAGCCGCGGTGGCACGTGTGGAGGTTTTCTCTAAAACAGCCGGTTCGGAAATAGGAAGATGTGTGGTTGTAGAAGGCGGAGAGGTACTTGAAAATGATGAGGCAGGATGCCCCGACGGTACAACAATGATTGTTCGTAATTTGTTTTTCAATACCCCTGCAAGAATGAAGTTTTTAAAGAATGATGCCACCGAAACAAGTTATGTTTCCGATATAATAAACAAATTGGTGTTAAGTCATCCGGAAATAAGTTTTCAGTATATTAATAACGGCAGAACGGTGCTGTCATCGAGAGGTGACGGTAATCTTCTCAGCAGTATATATACTGTTTTCGGAAAAGACTACTCCAAAAATATGATAGAGGTTAATTACGAGGAACCGGGATTTAAAGTGTCGGGGTATGTGGGCAATTCAAGGCTTGCGCGAAAAGACAGACGCCACCAAATGTTTTTTGTAAATACGAGAAATATTCTTTCCAGGATTATGAGTGCGGCAGTAAGCGAAGCATATAAAAATACTGTGATGACAGGGCATTTCCCCGTATGTGTACTGAAAACTGAAGTAGACCCGAAGGTTGTGGATGTAAATGTACATCCTGCCAAAATAGAAGTACGGTTTGCTGATGAGAAAAAGGTTTACAGTATGATATTCTGGGCTGTAAAGAATGCTCTTACCGATAAAAAGTTTGTGCCGGAATTTGAAATCAAAAGCTCTGTGGGCAATAAGTTCTCGGAGGGCAAGCTTATAAAGAATGCCCCTTCCTACGAAGGAACAAAGCAGATGGAGATCAATTTGCTGAGAGATTCTTACATAACTCCCGTTGCCAAAAAGGCTGAACCCACAAAAGTTGCAGAGAAGCCTGTCAAAGATTTGCCGGAAAGAAAAGAAGTTCCTCCCTCGGACAATTCTTTGAAAGATGAGGTATTGCAAAAAGAAGAAAAACCAAGTAAAACTCAGGGCTTTTTCTCTTCACCCGAGGAACTTTCCTCAGTAAATGATGAAAGTGGCGATGTTTCTCGTTTTGCTCATATTAAGGAAACAACAGTAACTTCGGTTCAAAGAAAATTAGAAAAGCCTGTGATTTCTGCGGAGAAGGTTGTCCCGAAAGAACAAGAGACCCCTTCGGATATCCCTACAGAAGAACCGTCTCCAAAGATGCTTGTATGCGATGTTGATTTCAAGCTCATAGGTCAGGTATTCGGTACTTTCATACTGGTGCAGATAGATAACGATATGTTGGTTATTGACCAGCATGCGGCTCACGAAAGAATTTATTTTGAGGAGCTTTTGGAGGAATTCAAGTCAAATACCGTGGATTCACAGCTTATGCTTTTGCCGGTTACAATGACTCTTTCACCTACCGAACTTAATGTGGCTTTAATTGAAAAAGAATTTTTTGCACAAATCGGTTTTGAGATAGATGATTTCGGTCAGAACAGCATAGTTGTTCGTTCCACACCGGGAACTATGGAAGAACAGGATATAAAGGACTGTGTATCAGAGATTATCAGCCTTTTGATTTCTCATCAGAAAGATGTTCGCAGGGAGCTTTGTGAAGAGGCACTTCATATGATAGCCTGCAAGAGAGCGCTTAAGGGAAATAAGGTTCTTTCCGAAAAGGAGCAAAAAGCTCTTGCAGAACAGGTTCTCTCACTGGGTGATGGTATAAACACTTGTCCTCACGGCAGACCTATAATGATAAAGATGTCAAAATATAGTTTGGAAAAACAGTTTAAACGGATAGTGTAGATTATGATTAAACCCCGTATTATTCTTATTGCCGGGCCTACAGGGGTGGGTAAAACCGCAGCATCTGTATACCTTGCAAAAAAACTTAATACAGATATAATATCCTGTGACTCTATGCAGATATACAAAGGTATGGATATAGGCACAGCTAAAGTCACCGTTCGGGAGGCTATGGGTGTGTATCACCATATGACAGATATTGCAGACCCCAATGATAGCTTCAGTGTGGCTGACTATGTGGAAATGGCTACACCTATTGTGTATGATTTGGCTGAAAAAGGAAAACCGGCGCTTTTGGTTGGCGGTACGGGTCTGTATGCAGATTCGCTTATAAAAGGCATTCCCTTTGAAAAGGAAGCTGTGGCGGATTTGGATTACAGGAGAAAAATGTTTGAAATTGCCGAAACAAAGGGAGCAGAATATGTTCACTCCATTCTTTGTGAGGTTGACCGCGACAGTGCCGAAAGCATTCATCCCAATAATGTTAAAAGGGTAATACGCGCTTTGGAGTATTATCATGCTACCGGAGAAAAGATATCTGCTCACAATGAACAGACCAAAAACAATGAATCGCCTTTTGATTCACTAAGGTTGTATTTTACCCGTGACAGAGAAAAGCTCTATCAAAGAATAGACGAACGTGTAGATATGATGGTGGAGGCCGGCCTTAGAGATGAGGTTGAAAAGCTTCTGTCATCGGGAATAAGCAGAAATTCAACTGCAATGCAGGCTTTGGGATACAAGGAGATGGCAGACGCCATAGATGGTTTGATATCTTTTGACCAAGCTGTAGAGATTATAAAAAGAGATTCCCGAAGGTATGCCAAGAGGCAGCTTACCTGGTTCAGACGGGACAAAGAAGGCATATGGATTAATCTGGACGATGCATCATCACCTGAAATAGTTTCTGATATTTGTTTTGATATAATTAAAGAAAGGAATATGCTATGAAAAAGACCGTAAAGATTCTTATTGCTGTTTGGTTTTTGTTTATGGTGGTTGTAATCGTTGCAAATTTGTTTGGCGATTCGGTCAAGACAGAAATGGTCCAACACGGCGAAATGGAAAAATCATATTCCTTTGATGCAATGGTAATCCGCGAGGAAACCGTTATGTCTGCCAACAAGTCCGGAGTTCTTGAATCTATGGTTGAAGATAACGAGATGGTACGTAAAAATAAGCATGTGGCAAGTATTTATGAAAGTAAGGTAGATGCAGATATTAAAAATAAGCTTGCCAATGTCAATATGCGTATAGAGGAGATTACAAAAGTTAGGGAAGAAAGCTCTAATGTGGTTTCTGCCGGCTTTACCATAGAAGCGGCAATTAAGGACAAGGTGGCTGAACTTACGATTGCACTCAGAGAAGGAAATGTAAAAAAAGCATATTCTTTAAACAGCGAAATACATATTCTTAACGATAAGAAAAATGTGTGGGAAAAAGGCGAAGAATATACCGATGAAGTTCTTGACGGACTTCTTAAAGAAAAGGCAGAATACGAAAAGAAGCTGGGTAACGCCAAAGAGGATTTGTTTTCTCCCACCTCCGGTATATATTCCACAAACATAGACGGTTATGAACAACTTTTGAATCCGAGTGCTGCGGAATCTATGTCGGTAGATGATTTCAATTCCATAAAAAATATGAAGGTATCGGCGGAAGATATCAAAAAAAGCGGATATCAATGCAAAATAATGGATAACTTCACTTGGTCGGTAGCTTTTACAGCAAACAAGGACGAAATATCCAAATTGAAAAAAGGATCTGTAGTGTACGTCCGCAATGCTAATTCTCCTAAAGATATGAAGGCGGTTGTAAGTTATATTTCAACACCTACAAAAGATAAATACGTGGTTATAGTAACCTCGGATATAAAATGTGATTGGGCAATGAAGGACCGCTTTGTAAAAATAGACCTTATCAAAAACAAGTACTCAGGACTTAAGGTTCCTGCGAACGCTCTCAGAGTTCAAGAGGGAAAAACAGGTGTTTATGTAGTGGTTGACGGAATTGTAAAGTTTAAAAAAGTAAAAGTTCTTTACAAGGATTCGGGATATGCGATAGTAGAAGAAAACAATGCTTCAAGAGGCGGACTGCTTTTGTACGATGAAATTATTATTTCATCTTCAAACGATTACAAAGACGGAGATAAAATATCCTGACAACGTATAAGGAGATTCAAATGAGTATTAAGGAAAATCTTGCAGAAATAAAGGAAAATATCGAACTTGCTTGCTCCAGAGCAGGCAGAGACCCCCGGGAAGTTACTCTTCTTGCCGTAACTAAAACCGTAGATGCCCACAGGATTAACGAGGCTGTAGCTTTAGGTGTTACGGATTTGGGTGAAAACAGAGTCCAAGAGTTTTTGTCAAAATATGAACTTATAAAAGGAGACGTAAGATGGCATATTATAGGTCACTTGCAGTCCAATAAGGTTAAGTATATTGCTGATAAAGTTTATATGATTCACTCGGTGGAATCTCTTTCCCTTGCAAAAGAAATCGAAAGACAGTGTTCAAAGATAAACAAGATTATGAATATTCTTGTGGAAGTAAATGTGTCGGGTGAAGAAACCAAAAGCGGTATATCTCCTGAAGAAACGGAGGGTTTTATACGCGAAGTAAGCAAATTACCTCACGTTCGGGTGAAAGGGCTTATGACTATGGCCCCCTTTGGCGCAGAAACCGACGAATTACATCAAATTTTTTCAGATTTGTATAAAATTTCTGTTGACATATCGTCAAAAAAATTAGATAATGTTATTATGGAGTGTCTGTCTATGGGTATGACCGGTGATTATATTACCGCTGTAGAGGAGAATTCAACCATTGTTCGTATAGGCACGGGACTCTTTAAATAAATTATAATATTTTTGACCGGGGAAAGTCCTTGGTTAAACGAAAGGAAGGATTTACATAAAATGGGAGAAATGATGAACAAACTTCTCAACTTTATGGGCATCGGCGATGCCGGAGATAACGAAGAAGCCGTTGCAGAAGAAAAAGAAACAAAAGAGGAATTCTTTACTCCGGAACCCAAATCCAAATATTCCGATACATCAAGCGGACATACTTCAAGCCATTTCGGCAAGAAGAGCAAGGTTGTAAATATTCACGCAACAACTCAGCTTAAGGTTGTTGTACTTCAGCCTACAACTTATAACGATGCAACCGAAATTGCAGGTCATTTAAAAGAGAAAAAACCTGTAGTTGTAAACCTTGAAAAGCTTGATAAAGAAACAGCAAGAAAAATTGTGGATTTCTTAAGCGGTGCTGTATATGCCCTTGACGGCAGTATGCAGAAGGTTGCAAACGGTATATTGCTCATAGTTCCCTATACAATGGGTATAATGGGTGATTTTTCTGATGAATTAAAAACTCATGCGCTTTTTGACTTCTTTTAAAATATGATAGATAAAAAGCAACTTCTTTGGGGCGTTACAAGTGATGACGATAAGCTTATGCTGTCCCGTATGTGTGACCTTGCGCAAAGAGCTGAAAAGACCGGCAGATATGTGTATTCCCGTTTTTTAAATCCCGGCGAGCAGATGCTTATAGAAAGTAAAAGGTCTGTGTTGGGTGAGGTGTCTTTTTTCGGAGGATATGACGGTGCAGACAGATGCGTTGCTTCATTTCTCGGTGCATCGTGGGATGAGCTGAAATATCCCATAAGGGTACTCAAGATTATCCTTTCCGCCAAAAAAACATATTCTCACAGAGATTATCTCGGTTCTGTTCTTGCATTGGGCATAGACAGAGAGCTTACGGGTGATATTGTCGTAACAGAAGACGGTGCCTATGTGTTTGTAATTGAAGACATTGCAGATTTTATTGAAATGAATTTGTTTAAAGTTGCATCGTCTACCGTAAAGATTGTTCCCGTAGACAATCCGGAAGAGATTGTTATAAAAAGACAATTTAAAGAAACATCGGCAACTGTTTCTTCCCTGCGGTTCGACTGCGTTTTAAGTGCTGTTGCCAACAAATCTCGCTCGGCAAGCGCATCGCTTATAGAGGAAGGACTTGCTTCGGTGAACTACGATGTTGTTAAAAACACATCTTTTCAGATAAAAGATAAGGACGTTATTTCGTTGAAGGGTTTTGGCAAGGTTATTGTGGAAACTGATGGCGCCCTTACCAAAAAAGGAAGAATACATCTGAATTTTAAAAAATACGTATGATAAAAAGGTAGGGAGGATTTCCAGTATGATTACACCAATGGATTTGCGTACAAAAACCTTTAAGAAAGCAACAGTAGGTGGCTATGACAAGAGAGATGTGGAAGAGTATATGGAGGCCATTATTTCGGATTACGAAAAGGTTTACAGACAGTCTATAGAAACTACAGACAGAATTAATACGCTCACAAAGCTTCTTGATTCCTACAAGGCTATGGAAGATACCATGAAAAACTCCATTATTGTGGCTCAGAGTACCGCCGAAGAGCTTACCAGAAATGCTCAGGAAAAGGCAGAAATCACATTGGAAGAAGCTAAGCTTGAGGCTAAGAAGATTATTGACGAAGCTAATGCGGAAGTGTTTAAGATTCAGGCTCAGCTTTCGGAGCTTAAGTCCTCTATGGATATGTATAGGGGTAGAGCAATAGGTATGCTTAATGCCCAGATTGATGTAATAAATAAATTTGAAGGTGAATGATAACTGTGCGGTTCAAAAAGAACCGCACTGTGTTTAACTTGACAAATTTCGTACACAAAATTTTTAGCAGGGAGGAATAATGATGTTTTGCACAAAATGTGGGAAGATGCTTCCCGATGATTCAAAGTTCTGCAGTGCTTGCGGTAATTCGGTTTCAAATATATCAGCTCCTGTTCATACTGCACAGCCTCAGGGCGGTTCGGTATATTTAAGACCACCTCAGCCCATGCAGCCCCCTCAGTCTGCACCCGGCTACAGACCACCTGTAAGTCCGATGCAGCCACCACCGGCAGCAC
Source organism: uncultured Oscillospiraceae bacterium (assembly GCA_964467285.1). Lineage (GTDB taxonomy): Bacteria > Bacillota > Clostridia > UMGS1810 > UMGS1810 > RGIG8748. The sequence continues at coordinate 1,618 of CAYXPV010000018.1, read as the reverse complement.
CTGTTTACAGACCGCCTGTACAGCCAATGCAGCCACCACCGGCAGCACCTGTTTACAGACCGCCTGTACAGCCAATGCAACCATCACCGGCAGCACCTGTTTATCAACCACCTGTACAGCCAATCCAACCACCACCGGCGGCACCTGTTTATCAGCCCCCTGTACAGCCTGCGCAGCCTGAACCTGTGCCGGTTAAGCCCGATGTAAAGCCGGAGCCGGTTGTAAATGCACCGGTTGCTGAAGTCCCCGTGGCAGAGCCGGTAGTGGCAGAAGTGCCTGAGGCGGTTGAAATACCCGTGGCAACTGAAGTGCCTGAAGCTCCCGTGGCAGAGCCCATAGCAGCTGAAGTGCCCGAAGTGGCTGAAGCTCCTGTGATGGAACCTATAGTGGCAGAAGAACTCGGAGTGACTGAAGTTCCAATGGCAGAGCCTGTAGTTGAGGAAACACCTGAATTAGATGAAATTTCTGCACAAGAACCTGTTGCTTTGGAAAATGTACCTGAATATATTGAAGGAAATCGTGAACAGGAAGTTTTTGCGAACGAAATGGAAGATATTATAAACAGCGAAGCTACTGTATCTGAAGTATATATTCCTGCAGCAGTTCCTTCCTTTGACAGCAATGCGGCGCCTGCACCTGTGCGAAATGCAACAATAACCGATATTCCTTTAAATGAATCAAAACAGCAGAATATTTTTTATACGGAACCTAATGTGGTTTATTGTGAAGATGATTCAAAGGCAAAAAAATCCGTGGGTAAAATCATACTTAAAGTAACTTCTTGTGTACTTGCCGTAATTTTTGCTATAACTACTTTGCTTCTTGTCAACATCAGATTGAGTCTTACAACAGATAATGTTTCTGCGATTGTTGACGAAACAAATGTAGGCGGTCTTATAGATGAATGTGGCGGACAACTTGGTGAATTCTGCATTGATCGCATATCCGATGACGATATGGAAGTAGTTCTGAGCCAAGGTCCATTCAGAAATTATTTTAAAAATATTGCCAACGGATATGTAAGTTATATTATTGGCGGTGAAAAACCTCAGGGTATTTCCGGTAAAAACTTTGCCAAGGTTATTGAATCCAATGCAGATCTTGTGGAAAATGTATCGGAATACAGATTTAAGGATTATGAAATTGAGATAATTGCAAGTAGTTTGGACGATTCAAAGGAACTTTCCCGAATTTGTGATAACGATATGACAAGTATTCTCAGATTCTTGCTTTCACCCTATACATTGATTGGACTGATGTTGCTTACATTGCTCTGTTTTGCCGGTATAGTTATTTTCAGCGAGGATAAGAGAAAGGGCATAAGATTGCTGGGTATTATAATTGCCATAATTGCAGTTTTTGTACTTGCAATGATGTTTGCAGCTAAATTTATCATTGTTGCAAATATTTACGGAGAACTTGCAAAGGTAGCAGATATGTTAATCAGTAATGCTATTACAGTATCCTATATTTCATGCGGATCTATGTTTGCAGTGGGAGCAATCCTTTTTGCGGTTTCTTTCATTGGAAAAAAATCCGAAACAGTATAATATTAAAATCAACAGGACGGCAGATACAGCCGTCCTGTTTTGCATATGATGTTTATAAAGTGAAAAGC
>CAYXPV010000017.1:0-12916 GCA_964467285.1 uncultured Oscillospiraceae bacterium | reverse complement strand
ACCCAGCGCCCGGGTGTATGCGTTGGCGAGCGTCAGAACGAGAGCTTGTTTTTTGCATAGAGGTCATATTCCTCAAACTTGCTCATTTTGTATTGTTTGTAGCCGTATTTGCGGTACAGAGAACGTAAGGCAAATATGGCTTTTTCATCGTTTTTTATTACTTCTCGGTTAAAGGTCATATGTCACAGTCCTTTCGCTTTCACTTTAATGCTTTATCATTTTATCACACTAAAGTGGTGAAATCAACCCAAAACGGTATATTTGTGTATATTGTATAAAGAAACCTTATATAAGGGGTTGACCGTTGATTATTATTTTAAATTTAAGTCCCAACTTTTCGGTGGCTTTTCTGCACATAAGCATACGCCCCATAAATATTTCAAAATAGTCCATCACAGAGCCGTACTTGGTATCTATGGTCATTGTGAGGGTAAGGGTTGTTTTGTCGTCACTTATATCCACAGAGGATTTTTCAACAGAGTAATTTACTCTGTCGTGAATATCGAAGGTGGATATATCGCGATTACGTACACGGGAGCGCCTTACGTCTGTTTTATCGGCAATAATGAGTGATGCGGAAATTGCATTTGCGGCAACGCCCGTACCTTCGTCGTGATTGCCGATGGCACTTACCACCAATGCAATATCCGAGGGTGCCATGCCGAGATTATCGAGTATACGGAATGCCATTACTGCACCACTTTGGGAGTGTTCTACACGGTTTACCAAATTTCCTATATCGTGCAGGTAAGCTGCAATTTTTGCAAGTTCAATCTCGTGTTCACTGTAGCCCATGCTTGACAGGATATACTCTGCACATTCAGCCACATGGGTTACATGGGCAAAGCTGTGCTCGGTAAATCCCAGGGCGGAAAGGGCTACATCTGCCTGAGTAATATATGTTTTAACGGAATCGTTGTTTTTTATATCGTTAAATGTTATTTTCAATGCTAACATCCTTTCTGAATGTTATTGTAAATGTACTTCCTTGGTCGGGGACGGATTTAATGTCAATGTCTGCATTATTTACCTTTGCCAGGTGTTTAACTATTGAGAGACCGAGACCTGTGCCGTTAACCTTCTTGGAATGGCTTTTGTCCACACGGAAGAATCGTTCGAATATACGGTCGTGGTATTTTTCGGGGATGCCTATTCCGGTGTCGGAAATAACTATTTTGTTATCGGAAGCAAGAATATTTACCTTTCCCCGGGGCTTGTTGTACTTTATTGCGTTGTCGCAGAGGTTGTATATCATTTCGACAGTTTGAGCCATATTTGCGTATATCTGTGATTTATCGCAAGTATACGTCAGCTCTATGTCTCTTTCTTTGGCTTTTTCAGATAGAGCATCAACTGCTTCTGTTACTGCAGTTTCTGCCAAAAACAGTTCCTTGGGTGAATCGTCGGTAGCTTCGTCGAGGTGGGAGAGGGCGATGATGTCGTCTACAAGCACCATAAGACGGGAGCTCTCTTTTTCGATTTTTTTAACAAAGCCTTGTATATCTTCGGGTTTGGCAATGCCGCTGTCTATAATCTGGGAATAGCCGTGAATTGTTGTTAGTGGTGTTTTAAGCTCGTGAGATACATTGGCGGTAAACTCACGGCGGATTTTTTCGGTGTTTGTTCTTTCTGTAACGTCAAACAACAGAAGCACAGAACCCGAAATCGCGTTTTCTTCGTAAACGGGACTGAAGAATATCTGATAGGTTCTTTCTTTGGATTCATATACTATGTTGTTTTTTTCGCCTGCCAGCGCTCTTTGGAGGACGTTATGTATTTTTTCGTCATTTGTGAGCTTTGCAAGATGCTTGTGGCGTATGTTGCCGTCCGGTATGGACAATATATCCATGGCCGGGTTGTTAACAGAAAGGGCGTATCCGTCGCCGTCGGTAATAACCAGCCCTTCGTTAATGTTGTCCATAATGGCACGCAGACGGGCTTTTTGCTCGGTTACTTTTTCCATTTGTCTGTTGATTTCTATGTTCTGATTTACAATCTTTTTTAAGAAAGGCTGTATTTCTTCATATGCGTTGTCGATGGCGTTTTCGTCGCGAATATCAATGTTTTCGATAGGGTCTACAATACTGTCGGTAAGCCGCGTTGCCACAATGGCACAAAGTATATACAAAAGTGCGGTAATAAACAGCACGGCAACAAGAATTGTGTAGAAAACCAAAGGCATACCTGTTTCACGGGATAAGCGGATTATTTCTCCGTTATCCAAAAGAACTGCCGAGTAGTGGAGAGTTTTGGCTGAGGTGTTCGAGTATCTTGTAACCGATGAAGAACCGTTTTCGAGAGTTTCTATAATTTCCGGTCTGTCCATACGGCTTTCGCCATCTTTGGCTTTACTGTCGTATATTATTTTTCCGTCGTTTCCTATAAGGGTTATGCGATTGCCTTTGGAATTAATTTTTGCGAGGCTGTCCCGGGGGGTATCGGTAAGGTTAAGAAACTCAGCCGCCAGTTTTGTTTCGCTTAAAAGCTCTTGCTTTTGCTGATTGTCAAAGTATGTGTAGCAGGCGCAAAGTATAAGAACGGAGAAGATAACAAGAGACGCCATTGCCATAAAACACATATTGCGGTATATTTTTTTATACACGTGCCATCACCCTATTTTGTATCCTACGTTTCTTACTGTTTCTATACGGTTTCCCGAGGCACCAAGCTTTTGGCGGAGAGTTCTTATATGTACATCAAGAGTGCGGGATTCTCCTTCAAAATCGGTACCCCATATTTTGGTTATAATAGCTCCTCTGGATACTACGTTGCCTTTGGCGGAAATAAGCATACCGAGAAGTTCGTATTCTTTGTAGGTGAGGATTACCTCCAGACCGTTTACGGTAACTGTGCGTTTTTGAAGATCCATGGATATTTCTTCAAAACATACAGATGCGTCCGTAGAGGAGTTTTGGTTGCTTCTCCTTAAGAGAGCCTTTACTCTGGATATGAGTTCCAGCACATCAAAGGGCTTGGTTATGTAGTCGTCGGCACCCATGTCAAGACCGCGGATTTTATCCATTCTTTCGGATTTTGCGGTAAGAAATATTACAAATATGTTTTTTGTAAGCGGGTTTTCGCGGAGAATGCGTAAAATTTCAGTTCCATCTGTATCCGGCAACATTATATCCAACAAAATCAGATCAGCCGGAATCTCTTTTATTCTTTTGAAAAAGTCTTTTGCACATTCAAATCCTTCCACAGTAAATCCTGCAGAAGACAGGGTATAGCATATAAGCTCTCTGATATTTGCATCGTCTTCCACGCAATATATCGTACTCAAACCAATCCCTCCCATTTTAAAAAATATTTATACATTATATAGTATAGCATAAAGTGGGTATGGATTACAACAAAAAAATACATTAATTTGGGATAAAATACACAAAAAAATTTATGGTTTTTGTTCAAGATTAAGTTGCTAAAAGGAAATTTTTCCTTTATAATTAAAGTGAGGTGATTTAAGTTATGATTTCTTACAGAAACACAACCAACGAAATAAGGGAAAGCGGCATTAAAACTGCTATTATCCCTGTGGGAAGTATAGAGCAACATGCCTCTCATCTTCCTGTAGGCACAGACTACCTTATTGCCCAAAAAATGGGCGAGGCTCTTGCAGAGAGACTCAATGCATTTCTTCTTCCTGCATTGCCTTTTTCCACTTGCTATGAGCATAGGGGCAGTATAGGTACAGTATGCTTTAAACCGGACACGTTTTATAAGATGCTTCAGGACTTGGTGCTTTGTTTAAGAGACCAGGGATTTAACCGCGTGGTAGTTCTTTCTTGCCATGGCGGAACATTTATAATTAAGCCCTGTATAAGAGAACTTAATGCACTTTATGACGACCTTGTTGTTATACTTCCCGAGGTACCTTTAAGTGACAGGAAAAAAGCTGTTTTAGAGAATTACAATGAAATTCATGCGGGAGAGAGTGAAACCTCCGAGCTTATGTATCTTCACGAGGACCTTGTAAAGAAGGACCTTATGATGGAAAATGACTGTGTTCCCGATGTTCCGCAGAACTTCTTAAGTTATATCCCCCTGCCGGAGCTTTCTTCTACGGGAGCATGGGGAAAGTCATCCCTTGCTACTAAGGAAAAGGGTGAACAGCTCTTTAATATTACTGTTGATGAATATGTTGAGTACATAGAAAGGGCATTTGCTGTTGCCAAAGCAGACAGATGGCAGAAGTGATATTATTTTTTGATGCTGTTTTGGCTTTGGATAAGTCAATGTATACAGTTTAAATTTATTTTTACATAAGGAGTCTACAAAAATGAAAATCTTAATCTCTTACCCCAAGAACGGCAATGTGGTTTTTGATACCTTCTTTACACCCAGTGCCATCGAAAGACTGGAAAAGCTTGGTGAAGTTGTGTATAACGAAACCGACAAGAACTATACCCCTGACGAAATGAAGGAAGCACTTAAGGGCGTGGATGTGGTATTTACCTGCTGGGGTACTCCCAAGTTTGACGAAAATGTACTTACATATGCGGACAACCTCAAGATGGTATGTCACGCGGCAGGCTCTGCAATGCCTGTAATTTCCGATGATGCTGCATTGGAAAAGCACGGTATTCCCGTATTTTCCGGCAACAAATACTTTGCAATGTCTGTTGCAGAGGGTGCGGTTCTCTATATGCTCGCCGGCGGAAGATGGTTTGTTGATATGGCAAACGAAATGAAAAATGATGGCTGGGCAGGTCCATACAGATACAAGACAGGGCTTAGAGGCAAGAAGATTGGTCTTGTGGGCTTTGGTGAAATTGCAAAAGATGTTGTTCCTCTTGTTAAGGCGTTCTGCCCTGAAAAGGTAATGGTATACTCCGGTTATCTTTCCAAGGAAACTGCAGACAAATACGGCGTAGAGGTTGCTTCTTTGGAAGAAATCTTTGCAAACTGTGAATACATCTCCGTACACTCAGGTCTTAATGCACAGAACTATCATCTTGTTAAGGAAGAACACATGCGTGCAATGAAGCAGGATGCAGTTCTTGTAAACACAGCAAGAGGTCCTGTTATAGATGAAGAAGCTATGGTAAGAGTGTTTAAGGACAGACCTGATTTAAGAGCAGTTATAGATGTATTCTCCGAAGAACCTCTCCCCATGAATCACGAAATGAGAGAAGTTCCCAACATGACTCTTATTCCTCATCAGGGCGGTCCCACAACCGACTACAGAGGTCTTGTTGTTCACGGACTTGTTGACGATATTGAAAAGATGATTGCAGGCAGAGATGATTTTGAAAACCTTATTACCTTTGAACAGGCAAAGAGAATGACAGACGAAAGTCTCAAAAACAAGAAATAATGGGACAGGAGGAGTAGTATGGCAGAAACAAAATGGGAAGTCCTTGAAATAGGTGCAGGTACTACCGTTGCGGATTCTTGGGACAAACTGGAAATTACCATGAAGGCTCCCATATGGGAACATGTATATTTAAAATCCAATCAGTTCCCTTGTGAAGCGAGAAAGGTATACAAGATTAAAATTGATGCAGATAAAGGTAAGACCGATTTCAGAACTCTCATACAGTTCTACGGCAAAAGCGGCAGGAGTATGGATAAGTACCGTCTGTACATCGAAACCGAGGACACCTTTACCGTTCCTGAGGATATAGACAGGTTTGACATTACTGCGGTTATCTGTACAAGGGAAGATACCGAGGTAACTCTTGGAGAAATAAGCTACGAATATGTAGAGGACTACAAGCCCCACGATGTACGTGTGTGCTCCATTAGCGACTCTATGTTATCATGGACCGTAAAGAGGGAAACACAGCACGATATTATGATGGAGTATGTAAAGCTTATAGACAAGGTTGTGGAAAAAGAACACCCCGACCTTATAGTGCTTACAGAACATTTCCACAATATGTGCGACCCTGCACTTAAACTTGCGGACAAGTTTGTGGACTATGATAATGAAGTTGTAACCCTTATTGCCGATAAGGCAAAACAGCACGGCATCTACATAAGCGGCTCCTTTCACATTTTAGAGAACGGATGCAGATATAACCGATCACTTCTCTTTGACAGAAAGGGCGAAATTATTGCCGAGTATGACAAGACACACCTTACTATTATGGAATACGAAATGGGAGTTGTTCCCGGTGATAAGATAGTAACCGTAGATACCGACATAGGCAGACTTGGTTTTGTAATCTGCTGGGATTTGTGGTTCCCCGGACTTATTGACCTCTATTATAAAGCAGGGGTGGATATCCTTATTAACCCCACAAGAGGCGATGGCAGACCTCAGGCTTATGCGGCTTCGTATACAAGCGGTGCTTATCTTGTGGCAAGTGCATACCAGGAGATGAACCGTATTCAGGATAAATACGGCAAAGTTATAGATGAATGTGGCAGAAAGGGCTATGCCGTTGCTACCATAGACCTTAAAGAGCCTGCTTGGGTTCCCCACCTGTCTGTAGGCGGATATTGCGGAGAAGGAAGAAATATTTTCCGCAAAGAAAGAAGACCGGATATGTATGGGCCTTTAAGTGAAGTAGATTAATAAATTGTAATAGTAAGAGCGCATCTCATTAAGATGCGCTCTTATTTTGCAGTATTGGTCAATACATCAAATTCATACCCTTGCTCGTATATAAACTCAATAACTTTAGGCAAGGTATCTGCAGTTATCTGTTTGGTTGAGGAATCGTGGAGAAGAACCACTATGTCACCTGTTTTAGTATTTGTGATGCTGAATTTGAGTGTGTCTATAATGTATTCTTCCGTGGGATTTTCCAAATTACTGTCGCCGGTAAGGCAGCTCCAGTCTATATATTTGTACCCAAGCTCTGTAAGGGATTCCCTGTACAGGGCTTTTGTAGTTTCATTGGTAAGGCTTGTGTATCCTCCCGGGAAACGAAATATAAGGTTGTCGTACTTTTTGCCCAAAGCTTTGTCTATGGCATCTTGGCAGGCTGTAACTTCACTTTGGAAAGCTTTTTTAGTTTCGCCATAGACCGAGTTGTAGTCGTGGGAATATGTGTGGTTGCCTATGGAGTGACCGTCGTCATAAATCTTTTTTATTATATCAGGGTATACCGCCGCATTAAGACCTTTTACAAAAAATGTTGCTTTTACCTTGTATTGCTTCAATATATCAAGAATTTCCGGTGTTATATTGCTGGGACCGTCATCAAAAGTAAGATAGCACTTTTTTTCTTTATCATAGATGTACACATTGTCCATTTCGCCTTCAAGAGGTGTGTAGAGGTGGGCAAGATAATCTTCATAACGAATTTCCCGAAGTCTGTCTGCCTTGGCTCTTTTCAGTTTGTCGGGTACGGGTAAAATTGCAGGTGGTGCTTCTTCCTTTGAGGCAGTTTCCTTTGAATCTGTACCCAGAACTTGCAGATATGCTTCCTTGGGAATACGGCTTGCAATTATCAGGGTGGTTGCCACAAGTATTATGCAAATAACGCAGGTCACGGAAATTATTTTGAATGTTGAGTTGTTGCTCCGTCTCTTTTTGTCAGCTTTGTGAGTGTATCTTGCAACAAACAGCTTTTGCATCGCGGCACCTCCTTTTAGATTGCTTATATCAATTATACTATTTATTCGACAAAATATCAATAATTTTTGCATATTGGAAACAATTTTCGGTTATAAAGAATCTGCAATCGGCAACATTAAGTCTTGAAAATAAATCGGAGGTTGTTTTAAGTGAAGATTCGAAAAATATCATTTGCGGTTTTTGTGATATTTACACTTGCAATATTTTTGTATTTTTTAATATGTTTTTCCTTTTTTGTATCCGACAACTACACGGTTCTGGAAGGTTCTTCTTTAGAGAGTGCTCTTCCATTGGGTATCAGCGCCCGTCGCACAGTGGCGGTTTCTGACAGCGGTGTGCTTAAAAATTCGGTGGTTCAAAATACCAATGGACCGCAGAAGGTTACCTTGAGTGTCTTCGGATTTATACCCGTAAGGGAGGTAAGTGTAAATACAGTCGAAAAAACTCTTCTTTATCCTTCGGGGGAGTGTGTTGGGATTAAGATGTATTCAAGGGGAATTATTGTAACGGGGTTTTCGGATTTTGATACCCCGGAGGGAGTGTGTGTATCACCGGGAGCAGTTGCAGGCCTTAATAAAGGGGATATTATAGTTTCGGTTAACGGAGTGTATACCTCATCGGTAAAAAAATTCACGGAAATTGCAGACAAAGCGCAGGGAGAATGCATTTTGGAGGTTGACAGAGAGGGAAAAATATTTAAAGTTAAGGTTAACCCCGCATACGATACTGAAGGTCACAGGCGAATGGGGATTTATGTAAAAAACTCTGTCGCAGGTGTGGGCACTATGACCTATGTATCCAAAGATGGCTTGCAGTTTGCTGCCTTGGGACACGGTGTTACCGACGGCGATACGGGAGTGATGTTACCCCTGCAGAGTGCAACGGTGTATAAATCCAAAGTCTTAAGTATTATTAAGGGAAAAAAAGGTGTTCCGGGAGAAATGGCAGGTGCAATTGACGAAAGTATGCTTATGGGCGAGTGTACCTGCAATTCTCAAGGGGGAATTTTCGGCGTGCTTTCGGAATACAATCCGTATACAAAAGCAGTTTATGCAGCTTCACGGGATGAGGTGTCGGAAGGTGATGCTACCGTTATATGTACTGTAGACGGAAGTGACATACCCAAAGAATACAGTATACGTATTTTGTCCGTAAACAGAATAAGTCGCAACAAGACCAAATCTTTTGTTATAGAGATTACCGACCCGGTTCTTCTTGATAAGACAGGGGGAATTATTCAGGGGATGTCAGGTTCACCAATTATTCAAAACGGTAAACTTGTGGGAGCTGTAACACACGTTTTTGTAAATGACCCGACGAGGGGTTACGGCATATTTATTGAGAATATGCTTTCGGAAGCAGATAAAATCAAATAGGATAAATTCTTTCTATATCTTTTTTCTGTATTCTGTAGGTGTTAATCCTTCGAGCTTTTTGAACAGCTTGCAAAAGTATGTGTAATTGTCTACGCCGACTTTTTCGGCTATCTGATATACAGAGTCTTTTGTTTGTTCAAGAAGCTCTTTTGCTTTGCGAATACGCTGTTCGTTGATATATCCGGTTACGGTGTTGTTTATATTGCTTCTGAAAGCTTCATACAGGCAGTTTACGGATACGTGGAATTTTTTGCAAAGTTCGTCAATGGTTATTTTTCTGTGTAAGTTTGTGTCAATATATTCAATTACTTTGTTTACAAAAGGGTCATAGACAATTTCAATGGCATCGTTAAAGAGAATGTGAGGTAACAGGTCATACAAGCCTGCCAATTGATTTTCGGTCATAAAAGGAGTTTGGGCATATAATTGTTTTAGTTTGCCTGCTTTGCCCAAATCCGTATGGGGAAGGAAACTCAGCGGGTCGGGAGAATCTGCGGAGCGTGCCTGCCCCATTATAACAAATGCGATTACACTATCATATTTTATAATGGGCATTGCACAGTCATAAAGCCCGTTTTTGCAGATGTGTCGTTCCAGCTTTTTGGTGGATAAGCATTGGCTTAATATTTTTTTGTCACATTCGGTGCAATACCTGCTTTCTTTTTCCATGGTATGAAGCAAAGAACAGAATTCCTGCTTTTGTGTGGTTGTTATGACGTTGTATTCGGTATCTAAAATCGAGATGCTTATTCCCGTAAGGATATGGATATCTTCTATAATTCGGCTTAATTGCTCCTTGTTGTATTTTACAATCATTTCAATCGCCTCCCTTAACATACTTTATTGTACAATATTTGATAAGATAGTGCAATATATAAGGAAAATATTTTATTGTGCAGATGTAAATATTCGGGTAAAATTACAATGAATATTGTATTTTAAAAATATTGGAGGATACAAAATGAGCGTTATTTATCTGATATCAATTATTCTGGGGGTTTCCTTTCAAACGGTAATCAGAAAGCCATTTACAAAGAAGGCTCAGGGAAAGGGTGTGTTCTTTTACACTCTTATGGTCGCTTTGGCGGCAATGCTGTTTTTCGTTGTTACATCCGGAGGTCTTAAGTGGAATTCCGGTTTAATTCCATATGCAATATGCTTTGCTGTGGCGTATGCTACATCTACGGTATTTGGTGTAATTGCGGTATCCTGCGGTTCACTCTCTCTTACATCACTTATAACATCGTATTCTTTGCTTGTACCTACAGTTTACGGGCTTGTTTTTCTTCACGATCCCATTGGCAAAGGGTTAATTCCCGGGCTTATTTTGCTTGTTGTATCGCTGTTTTTGATTAACCGGAAGTCTAAGGGAGCACCTTTTACCTTAAAGTGGGTTGTATGTGTTTTTCTTGCCTTTGCCGGAAATGGACTGTGTACCGTATTTCAGAAGGCACAGCAGGTTGCCTTTGACGGTGCTTACAAAAACGAATTTATGATACTGGCTCTGGCAATTGTGGTGCTGCTTATGGGAGTAATGGTTTTGACGAAAGAACGCAAAGATGTAAAGGTTGCTACTCTGGCAGGATGGCATTTTGCTCTTGCGGCAGGTATAGTAAATGGTATTGTGAATCTTTTTGTTATGCTGCTTTCGGGTATGATACCCGTTTCTGTCATGTTCCCTCTGATTTCGGCAGGCGGTATAATTGTTACATATCTTGTTTCGAGATTTTTCTATAAAGAAAAGCTTACCAGATTGCAGTTTGCAGGCTTCTTAACAGGGCTTGCATCTATTGTGTTTTTAAATATTTAACGGATAAAAAATAATAAGGAGTAGATTTTATGTGTTTTTCACCTTTTATAACTGTTGCTGCATCAAATTCAAAATTTAATGAAAAAGATGGCATTGATTTTGTTTGTTCAGGAAAAAATGATGAACTTGTGATAAATGAGGCTGTTAAAGTTGCGTCGGAAGAAGGAAAGAGTGTTTTCCTTTTGAATGGTGTTTACCGTATAGACGATTTTTATGATTTTGAAGATGGCGGTCCAAGGGCAGCTATAAGGACACCTGCTTTATATAAAGAAATTGCTATTGTCGGACAATCCTTTAACTTTGAACAAAATCGTGAGGGAGTACAATTTGATGTTACCGAGGAAGCGCTTGATAAAATCGCTGAAGGTGAATATTCTGTTTTTCGTACCGAGTGGAAGCAGCGTGGTTTGTATAGCGGCGGGGTTTTGAAAATTGAAAACATTACTATGACGTTGGCACACAATCAAAAGGCTGTTCGCTGTATAGATTTGCGTCGTTGCGACCGTGTTCTGATGACAAATGTCAGACTTCGCGGGAAACGTCATAATACATATCTGGGTGTAACAGATGTTGCAAAAGAAGGATGCATCGGACTTACAATGACAGATGGCAGCAACAACTTCATTGTGCGCTATGACAATGTTGCATCCGGTGACTTTTACGAAGGAATACAGGTTGGCGGTGAGCATGTTATTATGACAGAATGTGCAGCGGTGCATAATGTTTATGGTTATACTTTTGGTAATTACAACTATCATTGCGGTTACAATCATCCTATCACTATGATTAACTGTTGCGACGAAAGAAACGTGAATTTACCCTTGTTTAACTGTTGTGGTGATCACCTTCTTAATGGCGAAAAGCTTATCGGTGGTCAGGAAGTTACCATGATTAGTTTCAATATCGAGCGCCTGGCAGAGCAAACGCCGGGAGGAAAGCTCGGCGATGCTATGCGTGAAATTCATCCGGGAGCATTCTGCGGAAGAATTGATTATACACTGCAACCTGCCTGGAATCACACCAATGAAACTTATTTCAAACTTTTCGAAAACGGGTCAGGTATCGGTTTCAGGACAACAAATTTGACTCATAAGACGGTTTGCAGCACTGCAGAAAGGTTGAGTTATTATCCGGCTTTAGGGCAACAGATTTTTGATACTGATTTAAATAAGTTATTGATTTGTGTTGATGCGGACACCAAAAAATGGGTAGATGCTAACGGGTATGAAGTTGATTGATGAAAATACATAAAACATAAGAGGTGAAATTATGGCAGTAAACATTTATCCTTTCACAAAGACCCAAGACCAATGTGCCGATTACGAGGTAAAGGTTAACGGCATAAGTGTAGATTTAAATACGGCAAGAGCTTCTGCAGTACCCTTTAACCGAAGATGGCCCGGTCATCAGAGGGGTATGGAGCAGACAGAACTTGTAAACTTTCTTTCCCTTTCTGCAGACGAAAAACTTAACTTTGAAATCAAGCCTTCAAAGCTTTTTGAGAAGGTTGTTGTCCGTCCATTGTCCTTGGGTATTAAGCCCGATGTAAGAAAAGATGGAGTTATTAGTTTTACATTGGAGAAAAATGAATATTTTACGGTTGAGCCTTACGGAAGAAAGGGTGCTTTGCATATATTTGTTGACCCTGTAGCGGATTACACCAAAGAAAGAGAACTTGAGGATTGTATATATTTCGGCCCCGGAGAGCACGATGCAGGGTTTATACACCTTAAGAGTAATCAGACCCTATTAATTGACGAGGGTGCAGTTGTATACGGCTGTGTAAGGGCTGTTGATGCCGAAAATATCAGAATTATAGGCAGGGGTATTCTCGATAACAGCCGCAATAAAGAAAAGATATTGTTTGAATATAACGCCGAGGCAAACGATACCGCCGTAAATAATGCGGTGCGAAATCACACTGTTCAGCTTGAGTATTGCACAAATGTTGAAATAGAGGGTATAACCATAAGGGATTCCCTTGCGTACAATATCCGCCCCATTTGTTGCAAAAAGCTTCGTTTTTCCAACATAAAGATTATAGGCTGTTGGCGTTACAATTCCGACGGAATTGATATGCACAACTGCGAAGATGTGGTTATAGACAATTGTTTTCTCCGCACTTACGATGATACTATCTGCGTTAAGGGTATGGATTTCTTTAATGTTGACAATCCCGAAGAAGCGGTATATAATGCC
>CAYXPV010000016.1:0-13175 GCA_964467285.1 uncultured Oscillospiraceae bacterium | reverse complement strand
TTTGTGTTATAACCAATATGCATCCTTGTCAAAAAATCTTGGTATGTATATTTGCTGTAACGCAACGGATAATCTGAAAGATTATGATGATTCATATGATAAATACTGCAAAAGGACTTATGCTTCTTTGCAAAAACTTGAAAATTATTATGTTGAGGAAAGTTTATCGGATGTGGATTATAATTACAGCCACTTGGGCGGCTACAAAATTACTCTTTCCGAACAAAATGAACTGCCCCTTAAACCAGTTTCACAAGCGGATTATACCAACTATAATGCACCTGTTTCGGTTAATCCCAACAATATGTTGAGAACCGATTATGTCCCTGTTAACAGCGATGTTACTTCGGCACCGGAAGCACAACCGGCAAAAACCAGACCGGTGTTTGGCGGCTTGTTTTTAGGCGGTGGAGGGTTCCACCTGTTACTTTTTCTGTTGCTGATGACAGATGCAACTAATTTCGATATTGCAATTCCCTTCGGCGTTCTTGCACTATACGATATTTCGATGGGTATCGTATGCTTGGTAACCAATCCCAAACAGGTAGTATTGATGTTTTGCAATGCGTATACATTGTTTTTGGGTTTGCTTGTATTTGAACTGTCATTCGGCAAAGCTTTGACTGTAATTGCTGCGGCGCTAACCGTATTGTTTATACTTGTTAATATACTATCATCAAAAAACAAAGTCACATCTGACACAAACGGAGGTTTATTATGACAAAAAAATTATCATCACTCAAAATGACCGCATTAGGATTAATACTTACTATGTTGGTCGCCATTTTACCTGCTGACGTTTTTGCGGCAACACCCAATTGGAAAACTCTTTACCAGAGCAAGGTAAAACAGATTGAAAACGAGTACAGACAGAAAAAGAGAAAAACACACGACTTCTATGAAAATAAGCTTTATTCTCTTATTGATATAGATTTTGACGGTATTCCCGAACTTTATCATTGTCTGGTAGGCAAGAATAAGGAAGGATACGAATTATATGACGGTAGCGAAGAAATATATTATATCAAGAGCAACAAGGTAACTAAAGGTAAGATTCAGGGCTCCGATAACTGCGGTTTAATTCCCTGTTATGAACCCACAGGCAGTCTTTCGGATGCTGCCTGGCAGAATGCCATGTATGACGGTTCAAACGGTCAAACAATGATAGTTACTCATTCTACAGTTGAAGATGACTATGGTTCAAAGAAATCCGCATTTAATAAGTTAAGCTTTAATTGCGATACCGGTGTCTTGAATGTTAATGTGCTCCATTCGGAAGAATATTTTTCTTATGCTCCCGAGTTTGAAGAGCTTTTCTCCTATGAAAATATGGGTAATGCATCTACCTATTCTATAGGAAAAAACGTAAACAGCGAGTTATGGAAGTGGGAACCAATCTTTATAATTACCGAGGATGACGGTTCTTCTTCGGAAGGTACAGTTGCACCTAAGCTCAGCTGGAGTGACGAATACAAAAACTTTTTGACTAGCAGAAGCTTTTCCAACGGCACACACAGATACTACAGCGAGATAGATATTGAATTCTTTATGAACGATATGGATGCCGACGGTATCCCCGAGCTTATCATTCAGAATGGCACAAAAGATAAGTCCAAGGCACAGGTGCATTTCTATTCCTTTGCCGACAATAAGATTGTCTATGCAGGTACTGCAAGCGGATACAGCGAAACATTCAAATATATGAATTCAACCTCATATCCCGGTATTTTCACCACATTTTCCATTGGAGGCGGTACACAGAACGCTTACTACTACACTCTGGAAGACGGAGAACTTGTTGAAGAGCTTGTATATGTAAGGGAAATTACATACGAAAACGGCTCTTTTGACCAAAAGATGGTTCCTGCAACCTCAGATAACAGCTTGTACAGAGCCTGCCAGTCTGCTACCGAACAGATTAAGCTTTCTAAACTTAAGGTTGCATCCACCGGTACATGGAATACTCTTGTTAATGAAGCTATTAAAAATGCGGTTTCTATATTCCGTGATGTGCCTTCAAACAATTGGGCTTACGATGCAGTAAAATATGTAAGCGATCGTAATCTTATGAGTGGCGTGTCTGCAGATGCGTTCGAGCCTAACGGTCAGATAACCCGTGCTCAGTTTATTACCGTGCTCTATCGCCTTGACGGTATGCCCAAGACAAAGGCATCAAACTTTTCTGATGTTCCCAAAGGCTCTTGGTATGAGGCTGCAGTATCCTGGGCAACTGCCAAAGGAATAGCAAGCGGTGTAAGCAAGAAAGAGTTTGCACCCAATCAGGTAATTAACCGTGAACAGCTTACAACCATACTTTACAGATACGCAAAATACAAAAAGAAAACGGTTACCGCAGATGACGATATTCTCCTTGGATTCGTAGATAACAATACTGTTTCCTCTTATGCAAAAGACTCTGTAGGTTGGGCAATACAAAACGGTATAATTTCAGGAACAGACAGTATTCACATCAGCCCCTTTGCAGAAGCTTCAAGAGCACAGGTTGCTGTAATATTACAGCGTTTCTGTGAAAAATATAAGCTATAATATTCATCATTAATATAAAAACGACAAAAGCTCCGTAAATGGAGCTTTTGTCGTTTTTATGGTTATATGTCTGCGTATATGAATAACTACATCTTGCTTCCTTTTGCACCTTTGCTGCCGCCAAAGGACATACCTTCAAGAACGTTGGTATCAAAGGCATATGATATCTCTGCCTGCTCTCTTGCACGTTTGAGGGCAATTTTTATCATTTCATCAAGAAGGGCAGTATATTTAACACCCAAGGGTTCCCACAAATAGAATGAGAGAGAACCGGGAATGGTGTTTATTTCGTTCAAGTATATTTCGCCGGTTTTCATTTCTATCATAAAGTCAATTCGTACTATTCCGTTGCAACCAAGACACTTAAATGCCTTTACCGCCATTTCACGTATGGCTTCTCTTTGTTCGGGGGTTATATCTGCAGGGATTTTTCGTTGCAGACTTGCCATACCTTTGGAACCGCCTTTTGAGCCTTTAGATCCGCTTTTTCCGCCGGAAGTGTACTTATCCTCATAACTTAAAATTTTATCGGAATTAATGGGTTCTTCGCATTCGCTGGCTTTTGCATCGTCTACATCGCCAAGCACCGAGCAGTTGATTTCCTTAAGGCTCTCCACAGCTCTTTCTGCAAGAATTTTACCCGCAAAGTTAAAGGCATTTGCCAAAGATTCCTCAAGTTCGTCGCGGTTTTCGGCTTTGCTTATACCTACGCTGGAGCCAAGGTTTACAGGCTTTATTATAACAGGGTATCCAATGGCATTTTCTATCTGCTCAGCCACTTCTTCGGGTGAGTCGGAGTAGTCCTTTGCAGAAAAACATTTGCAGTCAAGTACGGGTATCCCGTTGTCTTTGAACACGGTTTTCATATAGTATTTATCCATACCTATTGCAGATGCGGTAAGGTCGCAACCTACAAGGGGAAGGTTCATCATCTTAAGATATCCGTGCAATGTGCCGTCCTCACAGTTGGTACCGTGTACAATGGGAAATGCCAGGTCTATGAGGCTTATTTCCTTCTTTTCAAATATACGGGTTGATGTTTTTACGAGATATGTTTTACCGTTTTCTACGGCAAAAGTAACTTTGCGACATTTTTTCAAAAGCCCGTTAAGGTTAGAATATTCTTTGATTTCTTCAAGGTCTTTTCCGTAGTACATTTCGTTGGTTTTGGTAATGTATATCGGATGTACATCGTACTTTTCGCGATTTAAGTATCTCATTGCCTGGAGAGCAGAGATAATGGAGATTTCGTGTTCAACACTTTTTCCCCCAAAGAGTACAGCCAGATTTATTTTCATAAAAATCAGTCCTTTATGGTTTAATAGTTGTCGGGAAGGTCATTTTCCAAAAGAATAATTTTTCTTTCGCCTTTAGCATTAAGTCCGTAGGCGTGTGTAATGGCTTCGCTGAAAGTTTCTGCCACAAATATCTTATCTTCGGAATAGTTTTCGTCTTTAAGTCCGGTGTATATAGGCTCTGTTTGGTGCTTACCTACAAGAATTACATAGTCGCATACCTTTGCGGCGTTTTTACCGAATTCGCGGTTAAGCTCTTCTTGCTTTGCACCCAGTTCTACCATACCGGGTGTGAGAAGTATCTTCATACCTTCGAAATAGGAGAGAGTTTCCAATGCAGCCTTCGTGCCTGTGGGGTTGGAATTGTAGGCATCGTCTATTATAAGGTCATTTCCCTTTTTTACAAGTTCCAGTCTGTGAGGAACCTGTTCCAATTTTGACACCTGAGCTTTCAGCCTTTTCATATCAATGCCCATACTGTTTGCAACAGCAATAGCACCGGTAATGTTAAGCACATTGTGCATACCTATAAGCTTTGTGGAGAACTCTTCGCATTCACCTGCGGGTGAGGTTACTTTGAAGGTTGTACCTTTCTCACCGAGGCTTATGATTTCGGCATTATAGTCACCGTTTCCTTTTACGGAATATCCTATATGTTTTCTGTCGCCAATGTATGACATAATGTTTTCGTCATCGGCATTTACAAAAAGAGTTCCGTTTACAGGCAGTGAGTCCGCCAGTTCAAATTTGGTTTTCTTAACGTTATCCAAGGATTTGAAGGTTTCCAAATGCTGAGGACCTACGGAGGTAATAATACCCAGTTCGGGATATACAATATCGCATATTTCCTTTATTTCACCGACACGCTTTGCACCCATTTCACACACAAATACTTCGTTTAATGCACTTAATGAGGAACGTATGGTTATTACAACACCCATAGGTGTGTTGTAGCTTTCGGGAGTCATAAGTGTGTTATACTTTGATTTAAGAAGGGTGGAAAGATAGTATTTGACGCTTGTTTTTCCATAGCTTCCCGTAATACCTATTACCTTGGCATCAGATGAAGAAAGAAGCTTTTTGGCGTCATTGATATAATGCTTTGTAATGCATAGCTCCAACGGCCTGTTTATGATGTTTGAAATCATAATAAAACCGGGGGACAAAAGGAAAAGGGAGCTAATTACCACACATATAGCGTTGGAATGATAACCTGCCGCAGCAAGAAGAACAAGGAGGATAAATGTTGTTACAAGAAGTCTTTTTACCCTCATTGTGTATACAATCGGTTTTTTTGCTTTCTTAGGCAATGACAAAAGTATGAGAAGTGCGGAAGTAGTAAGATACATCCATTTTGCACCGATGCCGTCCCAAATCGAAAGAAATATCAATACAATACCGCCAATGAGATTGGGAGCCCATTTTGAAAAGTTTTTGCATATCCATTTTGAGTGGATTTTTGCTCTGTAGGAATTAAGCTGAAAAAAGTGCAAAAACTTTATGGCAGACACGGCAAATGCCGCCAAAGAAGAGATAATGCACAGTATAAATAATACAGTTTCCATAGATGCGTTCTCCTTATAAATTAATGTTCATAAAGGATGCGAGCACACGGTTAAAGGTGTACATATCATCAATAAATGAATAATGACCGCAACCCTTCAGTATTACTTTACCGGCATCGGGCATAAGCTTTTCCATAAGAATGGCATCCGATACAGGAGTAGCGGTATCATTTTCACCCCACACAAGCAGGGTAGAAGGGGTAACCTTCGGGAACAGATGGGTTAAATCCTCGTTTACAACTTTAACCATAGTTTGCCTCATAAGGGGTGATGCCGCTTTATAGTCGGCAGAACCGCTTTTTGCCTGAAATTTGTTTAAAGCATCGGGGAATAGCTTTTTGATTATTCCAAGTGACAGAATCTTTTTACCAAGCTTGTAGGTGGTTATTTTAATCTTTTGTTTAAGTGTCTTTTTTGGTTTTACCCCGGCACTGTCCACAAGAATAATTTTTGTGATTTCAAAAGGTATACTTTCTCTTTCGAAGAATTTTATTATAACTCTTCCGCCGAAGGAATGCCCCAAAAAAGTGGCTTTTGTAACTTTAAGTTTATCAAGAAACTTAATTATAAAGTCTACGTAGTCATCTACACACCAAGGCACAGGTGGCTCGTCACTTAAACCAAATCCCGGCATATCGGGAGCGATAACCATGTACTTTGATTTCATAACCTCGGTCATGCTCTTGAAAAGCGTGATGTTGGAACCCCAACCATGGAGCAGAACAACACATTCGCCTTCTCCTTCGCATATGTAATTTATATTCAGTCCGTCAATGTTAATATTCAAGCAAATACCTTCTTTCACAGGTACATAATCATACATAATAAATTATATCACAAATATATGCATTATTGCAAGGGAATTGTTTTAAAACATCAAAATATTCGGGAGGCCAAAGGCGCTCCCGAATATTTTGTCATATATGATTTTTCATATGTGTCAGCGCACTTTTTTCAAGTCTTGATACCTGTGCCTGACTTATCCCCAGTTCTTTTGCAACTTCCATTTGTGTTCTGCCTTTGAAAAACCGCAGATTCAGTATTTTTTTCTCTCTGCTGCAAAGTCTTGTAAGGGCTTCCTTAAGTGCAATTTCCTCAAGCCAGTTTTCGTCGGTGTTCTTGTCATCACTTACTTGGTCCATTACATATATGGCATCTGCTCCGTCACTGTATACCGGTTCATAAAGGGATACCGGGTCTTGTATGGAATCAAGGGCAAGTACCACATCCTCCTTGGGCATATCAAGCAACTTGGCAATCTCACTTATGGTGGGCTCCTTTCCTGATTTTGCAGTAAGCTCCTCTTTGGCACGCAAAGCCTTGTAAGCTGTATCTCTTAAGGAACGGCTTACTCTTATGGAGTTATTGTCCCTTAAATATCTTCTGATTTCACCGATAATCATAGGTACTGCATAAGTGGAGAACTGTACATTCTGACTTAAGTCAAAGTTGTCTATGGCTTTTATGAGTCCTATGCAGCCTACTTGGAACAGGTCGTCGGGGGTTTCGCCTCTGCCTGAAAATCTTTGTATTACGCTTAAAACAAGTCTTAGATTTCCCTGCACAAATTTTTCCCTCGAATAGCTGTTGCCGGATTTTATTTCCCTGAGCAGTTCGTCTTTTTCTTTTTTCGACAATGTGGGAAGAGTTGCCGTATTTACACCGCAGATTTCAACCTTGTTCATATTTAACGGTTCTCCTTTTTGTTGAATTTGTCACTATTAATGTTTCCCTTGGTCAAAGTTATGTATACTGTCATAAATTAGCAGAAAATATATTAATAAAATCTATCAAATTTGTATTTTGCACTTGAAAAAAAGCTCAAAAACAAATACAATATATGGTATAACAATTATACCATTAAGGAGATAAATAATGTATCTTATTGCAGGTTTGGGTAATCCGGACAAAAAATACGAAGCCACAAGGCATAATATAGGGTTTGAAACTATAGACCTTCTTTGTCATAAAACAGGCATAAACCTTACAAAGCTAAAGTTTAAAGCTGTGTGGGGTGACGGAGTAATCGGCGGAGAAAAGGTTATAATAGCAAAACCCCAGACATATATGAATTTAAGTGGGGAAAGTATAAGGGATATAGCATCCTTCTACAAAATTCCTGACGAGAATATTATAATAGTATGTGATGATATCAATATCCCATTGGGCTCAATACGTATCCGCCCAAAAGGAAGTGACGGCGGACACAACGGGCTTAAGTCTATAATATATCAGCTTGCAAGCGATGAATTTGTGAGAATCCGTATGGGTGTGGGTGCACCTAAGGGCGAACACTATAATCTTGCAGATTATGTACTTGGTAAGTTTTCCAAAGAGGAAATAGAAGTGCTTACACCTACGGCAAACCGAGTTACCGAGGCAATAGAAACCATCATAAGAAGTGATGTTGCCTCTGCTATGAATAAATTTAACGGAGCAGCGAAGTAATGAAAACATTTTCCTACCTTCTGGACGGAATGAGCGAGTTCGATAGCCTCCTTGAGCACATACGAAAAGGGAAGGGCTATGTTCACACTCTCGGAGTGTCCGGAAGTCAGAAAACACATCTCATATATTCGTTGGGCGAACACCGCAAAGGTAAGACCTTGGTAGTTACTCCCGATGAAACCGAAGCGGGAAGGATTGCCAAAGAGCTTTCGTTCCTTTGTTGTGATGAAGTTTTGTATTTTCCTTCCAGGGAATATCTTTTTTACGATGTGGATGTTTCCAATCGTAAGAATGAATATTCAAGACTCTCTGTTCTTGCGGGAATTGAGAAGGCTTCATATATTGTGTGTTCTGTTTCGGCGCTTGCTTCCTATACACTTCCCTTTAAGTATTTTAAAGAGTGCTCAATAAAGCTTGATATGAGTTCTGTTGTGGATATGGATGAATTTATATCTAATCTTGTATACATGGGTTATTCCAGAGTGAGTGCTGTGGAAAATATTGGTCAGTTCTCTGTCCGCGGTTCTATTATAGATGTTTATTCTCCCGGTGTCCATATGCCCCTTCGAATAGAACTTTGGGGTGACGATATAGATTCCATGAGGTATTTCAGCCCCGACACCCAGCTTTCCGGAGAAACTACCGAAACTGCGGCAATATACCCATGCGCAGAGCTTATATATACTGCCGATGAGGCTTTAAATGCAGTAGAAAAAATACGCAAAATGAAAAATGAAAATCTTCTCAGGGATATCGAGAAATTTTCACAGAACAGGTACTTTCCTTCAAACGATAAATATATGCCGTTATTTTATAAGGAAGTTCCCACACTTCTTGATTATCTCACAGAAGATACCCTTTGCGTTTTGTCTGAACCCAAGGATATAAAACAGAAATTTGACACTTGGTATAAGGAGCAGAATGAAATTATTTCCAACCTTATGGAAAAGGGTTTGTTCCCCAAAATTTCCGTCGGATATTTCTCCACGTATACCGATATAGTTAAGGTCAGTTCGAAAATGGCAGGGGTTTCTGTCAGCGCGTTGTCCCATTCAACACCGGAACTGTTTCCAAAGCAACTTATATCTTTTACATCAAAGACCTTAAGGGCTTATAATGACAATGTGGAGTATCTTATAGATGATATTCTTTACTGGAAGCGGTGTTCGTACAGAGTTCTCATACTTCTTGGTTCAAAAACAAAAATAAATAACCTAGTGGAAGCCCTCCGTGAAAAGGATGTTGTGGCTTCATATATAACCGATTTAAGCAGAACACCGGATTTTGGCGAAATATTTATAGTTAAAGGTACTATGGAGCGAGGGTTTGAATATCCCTCCATAAAAACTGTTGTAGTGACTGACGGCGAACCTGTATCTCAAAGAAAAAAACAGAGAAAGCACAAGGATGCCAAAGATGCCATAAAGAGTTTTGATGAAATATCCCCGGGGGATTATGTTGTGCACAGAACTCACGGTGTAGGTCAGTATATGGGTATACATCAGCTTGAAGTTCAGGGAGTAATAAGAGATTATCTCAAATTGAGATACAAAGGTACGGACTCCCTTTATGTTCCGGTAAATCAGCTGGATATGCTGTATAAGTATTCTTCCACTGAAGAAAAGACGGTAAGGTTAAATTCCCTTGGAGGTACGGGATGGCACAAGACCGTAAATCGTGTTAAAGAGAGCGTTGCACATCTTGCAGAGGATATGATTCGCCTTTATGCCGCCAGAAGTCAGATGAAGGGACATGTGTTTGAAAAGGATTCCGATTGGCAAAGGCAGTTTGAAAACGACTTTATATATGATGAAACCCCCGACCAAGTGCGATGTATAGAAGAAGTTAAAGCGGATATGGAGCAGGGTAAGTGTATGGACAGACTTCTCTGCGGTGATGTTGGCTACGGTAAAACCGAAGTTGCCTTAAGAGCCGCTTTTAAAGCTGTAATGAGTGGTATGCAGGTGGCGTATCTTGTACCTACAACAATACTTGCTTCTCAACATTTCAATACCTTTGTGTCCCGTATGAAGGAGTATTGCATCAAAGTAGAGATGCTTAGCCGTTTTCGTACCAAAAAGCAACAACAGGAGATTATTTCCAAGCTTAAAACCGGCGAAATAGACGTAATCATCGGAACGCACCGCATACTTCAAAAGGATGTTGAGTTTAAGTCTTTAGGGCTTCTTATAATTGACGAAGAACAGCGCTTTGGCGTAGGCCACAAGGAAAAACTCAAGGAAATAAAGAAAAATGTGGATGTTCTGACATTGAGTGCAACACCTATACCACGTACTCTTAATATGGCGATGATAGGTATTCGCGATTTAAGTGTTATAGCTTCTCCGCCCGGTGACCGTTCCCCGGTACAGACTTTTGTAATGGAGTATAACCCCATAGTGGTTCAAAACGCAATAGAAAGGGAACTTGCCAGAGGTGGACAGGTATACTATCTGTACAACAGGGTAGAGAGTATAGAGCGTGTTGCCGCCAAGCTTCAGGAGCTTGTGCCGGAAGCAAGAATACGGGTTGCTCACGGTAAAATGAGTGAAACTCAGCTTGAAAATATAATGCTGGAGCTTATTGAAGGCGAGATAGATGTTCTTGTAAGCACCACAATTATAGAAACAGGGTTAGATGTCCCCAATGCCAATACCATAATTTTGGAAAATGCCGATTGCCTAGGATTAAGTCAGTTATATCAGCTCAAGGGTAGAGTAGGGCGTTCCAACAGGTTATCTTATGCATACTTTACCTACCATGAAGGCAAGGTTCTGGATTCTGTTGCTCAAAAAAGACTTCAGGCAATCAGGGAATTTACCGAGTTTGGTTCCGGCTTTAAAATAGCAATGCGCGACCTTGAAATCCGGGGTGCCGGAAATATATTGGGCAAGGAACAACACGGCAATATGAATCTTGTTGGTTACGATATGTATTGTCTGCTTCTTGAACAGGCTGTAAAGGAACTTAAGGGCGAAGAGGTAACCGTTAAATGTGACACCGCCATTGACATTAAGGTAAGTGCATATATTCCGGAATCTTCTGTTCCCGACGAAAAGCAGAGAATAGATATGTACCGTCAAATTGCCTCTATGTCTACTGAGGAAGATTTAACAGAAACAGAAGCCGAGTACATTGACCGTTACGGCGACGTACCGCCGTCGGTTCACAATCTTATGCAGATAGCGCTTATAAAGTCTGTTGCATCGGAACTTTATGTATCCGATATCAGCCAAAAAGACGGACTTGTAATATTTACCTTTGATAAAATTGTAAGTCCTCTGGCAATAGTA
The DNA here is from genome assembly GCA_964467285.1 of uncultured Oscillospiraceae bacterium. GTDB lineage: Bacteria > Bacillota > Clostridia > UMGS1810 > UMGS1810 > RGIG8748. The sequence goes on along the minus strand of CAYXPV010000016.1, from coordinate 2,027 downwards.
GATATTATGGACGGGTACAAAGGTAAAATGATGTTTTCGTCGGGCAATACATCCTATCTCAGTTATAAATATGATGATAATATTCTGGAGAATATTAAAATTATATTACAAAGACTAAAAAACACAATACAGAATGAACAGGTATAATGTATAATTATAGTATTAATTTCTTGTAAATGGAGGAATTTTCTAATGAAAAAGTTTATAAAATTAATTGCAATCTTGTGTGCGTTTGCACTTCTTGCAGGTTGCTCTACTTCGAGCGATGAAGGAAAAACAGAAAAAGCAGCTAAGGGCGAAACAGCAGTCGTAGTAAATGGTGTTGAATACAATGTTGAAAGATTCAATATCTATTACTATAGTGCGCAGGATGAAGTGCTCAGTGGAGCCGGTATTATCAATGCCGATGATATTCCCAAAGATTTTTGGGAGCAAAAGACAGACGGCAAAACAAATCTTGAAAAAGCTCAGGAAATTGCTGTTGATAACCTTGTAAAAGATGCTCTTGCTTATCAAAAAGCAGAAAAGCTCGGAATTAAGCTTACTGCAGAAGAAAAGTCCACTCTTACAAATCAGATGGCGTATATCAAACAGGACCCCAAATCATATGAGCAACTGGAAGTTATGAAAACATCTGAAGATGAATTAATGAAATTCTGGGAAGAACAGACTTGTATTTCTCACATTTTACCTGCACTTATTGAAAAGGGTGAATTAAAGGTAGACGAGGCTGCTGCAGAAAAAACTCTTAAAGAAGAGTTTGTAAAGGTTCAGCATATACTTACCTTTACAATAAATCCTCAGACCAATGAACCTCTTTCCGAAGACCAGATTAAGGTTGCAGAGGAAAGAACACAGGAAATCCTCGGAAAGATAAATGCAGGTGAAGATTTTACAAAGCTTGCTGAGCAGTATACTCAGGACGGAAATATTGAATACCTCTTCGGTAAGGGTGAAATGGTTCCGGAGTTTGAAAGAGTTTCCTTCGAACTTAAGGAAGAACAGGTTAGCGGCCCCGTATATACAGAATACGGTATTCATATCATAAAGAAGCTGCCTTTGGATCTTAAGGGCGAACAGGAAGAACTTAAACTTCAGGCAATTAAATCTCAGCTCGTAATGCCTGATTACGAAGTTCTTATTGAAACAATGCAGAAGGATGCCAAGGTTGAAAAGAAGAATGATATAATCAAGGGAGTAGGAGCTTTAATAGTTAGCAAAAAGTAAGCTTTTACAACATAATATTCAGCAATATGAGAGTCATTTCGGTGAATTAAATCGGAATGACTCTTTTTTTAACGAACGAAAGCTTGTACTGTTTACACCGTTTTACAATTTTTATGTTTTGTATATGATACAATATAAAAAAACGTTAGGAGAGAAAATATATATGAACGGTGCTGTAAAGAGATTGCAAGGTTTGAGTGAATACCTTCGCTCGAAAGAATTTAACATAAACATAAAGATTGCGGATATCATATATTTTTTTATGTGCTATATTTCATCTGCCTGCACAGTCACAGACGGGCGTACACCTTTTGCTCTCAGCATATATGCTGCGGCATTTTCCGGCAAAGGTTGGCTTGGCTTTTTTCTTATAACCATGTGGGGGATTATAAGATTCCGTATGGATTTTTATGCCTTTGTATACATATCGGTTCTCGTTGTTTTTACCATTGTAATGGGTGCAGTTAAGCCTTTTAAAAAGTACAAAAGTATTTGCCTTGGAGTCACCTTGTTTTTGGTTTCCCTGTTTTTTAATCTGATAAATGATTTTTCGGGCGAAGGGTTTATTTGGGATACGGTGGAGGCTTTTGCAGCATTTGGAGGTGTAATTGTATTTGAAAAAGCAGTAAATCTCATTGCTGATTTTAAGGAACGAAAATGTATTTCGGATTTCGATGTAATTGTTCTTGGGGTATTCTTTTCCGTACTTATAAGATGCACAGCCCAAATTCCCTTGATTTTTGGAGTAGATATTTCTGCAATAGTTGCAATAACTTTACTCATGCTTCTTAATCTCAAAG
>CAYXPV010000015.1:7437-13613 GCA_964467285.1 uncultured Oscillospiraceae bacterium | reverse complement strand
CCTCATTTCCTGATATTCTGTTGACATCATTGTAACAAGTATGATACATTAAATGTAGGGGTATTATTGTTTAGTTTAGGGGGTATTATTGTTATGAATATGGATTACAGTCTTCTTGAATCCGGTTTAGATTTTAATATTGAAATTACGGAAAATACATGGACTTCCACCCATAATCACTGGCATCTGGAGTTCGGTTATGTACTGGAAGGAAGTGCAACCCATAAGTGGAACAACATAAACAACACCATAGAAGAAGGTAACTTCTATATTATAGGCTGCGGTTCGCCACACTCATATATGGCAACAACGAGAAGCCTCAGGATGATTACCGTAAAATTCAACCCGGAATTTTTTGAACCGGGGCTCTTTGGTGCAAGAAGCTTTTTTGAACTACTTTCCAGCAGAGCCTTTGGCTTTGATGTGGACTTATTTTCCGTACCGCCTACACCTTACACCTACAAGGACCATGACGGCTCCGTTCTTAAAATGCTTACAGAGATTATGGAAGAATATCAAAGCAAAAAGGCAGGCTATATGGAAATAATACGGGCTAAATTTACCCTTATAATCATAAATGCCGTACGACCTCTCTATGTTGATACAATCCCCTCCGCTGCAAACAAAGCCGACCGTTTTACCGAGGTTATACGTTATATAAATTCAGGTTATATGAAAAACATAACCCTAAATGACATTTGTGCCATCACCAACTACACCCCTGCCCATATGAGCAAAAAATTTAAAGCCAATATGGGAATCACATTTTTTGAATACTTAAGGCGGATACGCATAGCATCCGCCCAAAGACTTCTTCTTAACACGGGAAAAACCATAGACGAAATAATGAGTATGGTTGGTTATCAGGACAAAAAGTCCTTCTACGGTGCTTTCCGTAAGGTAACGGGTACTACGCCGGATGCCTACAGGAGAAAGCATATTTTTTAATACATCAACTTCACCGGTCCAAAAAGTCCGCTTGGCAGAGAGCTTTCGTGGAAAATCTGACACTTTTCGTGATAAGGTGTAAGCATCCATGATGCCCACTTATCCAGTTCCTTGGTATAATAGAATTCATTTGCCGCGGTGTTGGAAACTCTTATTTCAAGTTCATTATATTCCTTAATATCATCAATATCAAGTGTAAATTTGTATGGAGGCATCACCTTTACGCCGACAGATTTACCGTTTACAAACACTTCACAGGTGTAGTTCACCTTGCCAAGGTCAAGCTGAAGCTTTTGTGCTCCTTCGGGAACTTTGAAAGTAGTCTTGTAAACAATACTTCCCGAGAAACTGTCTCCTGCAAAGGTACGCCAATCGCCTAAAGCTATAGTTCTTTCCTCTTCATCTATATCCTTACTTACAGAATACAAGCTGTCTAAAACAAACTGTTTTGTTTTCTTTGCGGTGTAATCACCGTCTAAAACAACCTCATTTTTATATTCATCGATTTCATCTGTGGCAATTTCATCATCTGTGTACATAAGCACAAACATCTCGCCGCTTTCCAAAGCAAAGCTTACTTTGCCGTTTTGGATAAGTGGCTTTGTAATTTTGCCGTCAGTTAAGTTGATGAGGTATACCCCATCGTCGGCACCTACGGACACATCTTTTGCCTCTGTGCCTTCGTTGGATATGTAATACAGCTTGGCATTAACTGCATTTCTCTGCATAAGGCGTAAGCCACAGGTGTCACCTTCAAAATCAAGAGGTGATTTAATCTCATTCCAAACATCGGCACACAAGAGAGAGCCTTCAATTTCTCTTTGTGCTTCTTCTGTTGTGGCAATTACTCTGCCGCCGCCCTTTATAAATTCTTTAAGAAGCTCCTTTGCTTCCTTGGTCATATATGTGCAGGCGGTAATTACCAAAGTAGTGTAACGGGCAGAGCCCATTACTATTGCACCTTTTTTGAGTTCCGACTTATCTGCAAGAAGGATTACATCATCGTCAAATATATCAAAGGGAATCTGCTTGTCCTCCATGCCAAAGCCTACTCTGTCATACTCTTTGACCTCTGCACCTTCGGGTTCAGCTACATAGAAATCCTTTACGGGAAGATAGAGTGCCACATGGGACACGTCCTTACCTACAGAGGTTACATAGCTTAGGCGTTCGAGGTATTTGTTAAAGTATTTATAATCGCCGTAGCAGGCGTACTTTTCCTTAAGATAGGGAGTTTCGCCTGTTCTCTGGTGACCTTTTTCCTCACCGTAGGGTGTAAGCATCATATTAAAGATGTTTATACCGCGGATTGCCTGGAAGTTAACCACATAGCGTGTTTCGTCAAAGGTAAGACCGAAGCCGAACACACCGCAGGTTTCTGTAACAGAACGGTCCCCTCCTATCTGGGCTGCCGCCGAGGAGGCATACCGGGGGAAGAAGCGGTTTTCACAGAATATGTTATCGTAGTAATAGCTCTTTTCGCCACGGAAAATCTGACGCCAGATTACATCTATTCCGGGTACATCGAAGCATCTTAATGCTCTCATCATATTAAAGTTACCGCCCTGAACGGAGCCGTGGGGCTTGTGGTCAATGTCAAGGTGTCCCAAAAATGCCATACCGTTATTGTTTGACCATTCTTTGCAGGGAATCATAAAGTTGTCGCAGAAAATGTGCGAACACATATCATACCACTTAATTACAGCTTCCTTAGCCTTTTCGTCCTGAGGAAGTCTGTGACCTGCAAGATAAGGGAGATAAGGTCTTATGCTGTAGCCATTTTCCTTTTGGAATTTTTCTTCAAGGTCGGGTCTGTAGGGTACCGGTCTGGGAAGTGTGGGTTCATCTGTAAATACAGCCCTGATATGACTTCCGAATCCATCACCTATATGCTTTTTGTATTCCTCATGAGTCATACGGATAAAGGTATCAGTGGTTTCCTTTAAAGATACATCCGGGAAGTCGCTGTGTCCTACCCAATCGTAGAGGGAAGCCTTGGAAAAGTAGGTTGTAACCTCGGTATCCTGTTGAAAGGTATAGCCGTCCTCTACCACGCCCCCAAAGCTTGTAAAGGCGATTTCGTCATTTTTCTTTATGTAGGTTTCGCCGGTTGCATAGAGCTTTGTTTCCGAGGTAAGGCACTTTCTTGCATATTCGGGATGCTCCGCGAGGACTCTGCCGCAGGCACCACCCGATGGCCAGCCGCCTTCGTCATAGAGCCAGAGCTGTATTCCAAGCTCCTTTGCCTTCTTTACCGCATAGGCATAGTGCTTCATATAATCCTCACCGAGATACTCGGTATACATGGTTGTGGGAATACCGCAGGGGCTGAAGTTGCAAGGCTGAGGAAGTACATATGTTGTCTTTACGCCCATACGCTTAAACTCCTCCAATCCTTTGTCGGTAGCTTCAAAGCTTAAAGCCGAATTCCAGAGCCAGGCAAACACCGGAGTGCAGTCCATGGGTACATTATGGAATTTTTCGTAGGAAAACTCTTCTTCATAGTCAAAAAAGATGTAATTGTCTGTTTTTTTCATAGCGGTATCCTCCATATTAAATAATGAAAACCAAGTTGATTTTGCTTAAAATAACCTCAGTTTTGAGTATTTAATATTTTCCGGGGTACGAAAGGACTTCCGTACCCCGAAAATATTATTGATTTTTACAAGTTATCAGTCACGCTTAACAAGACCGAGATAGTCATAGTTCCATTGTCCCGAAACAGGTTCAATGGTAAGGGTGTATCTTCCCGGTTCAAGGTAAGCTCCGGTGTCGCCTATGATATACTTCCATACAGAAGGCTCTGTGCCGTAGTCCTTTGTGCGCGGAAGGGTGAATCTGTAGATAGCACCGTTAAGCTCAAAGGCTCTGACCGTGGCTTCATCTGTAAAGGCAACATACTTAACTGCTATATCGTAGTAGCCTGCTTCCTTTACATCGAAGGTATAGGTTGCATGGGTTCCGGGAGTGTTAAAGAGCTGTACGCCCAATCCGTTTGAAAGCCAGGGGCGGGTGTTGTAGGCTTTGGCACCTGCAGGAATTGTGCCGTCCTCGGCTTCTACCAATAAGCTGAGCTTATCCTTTAAAGTGTCGGCATCTTCTTCACCGTTGGCAGACAGAATTTCTCTGTCGTAGGCTTCAATGGACTTAAGCTCAATTACATTGCCTTGGGGCTGAGTTGTCTTTACCGTAATGTCGCCAAGGTATGCAGAATCGCCTGCATTATATCCGCTTATGTGGCAATCGCCCGTAGTAGATACGATATTGTACTTTTCGTAAGGAAGGGTTACCTTTCCGGAATACTTACTTGTGCCGTCTCTTAAGGTGTAGCCCGAAAGCTCGCCCTCGTAGAGCACGTTACCGTCAAGCTTGATTGTAAGGTCGGTCTTTAAGGTATCGTCAACGGTAATTTTCTTTCCGTTAAGCATAAGGCTGTAGTTATCCATCTTACATTCCAAGGTCATAACAGACTGTGCCTCATCACGGCTAACGGTTATACCCCACTCGGGGCCAATTACATTGCCGTTGTAGTCTGTAATGGTATCTACGCCGTCTATGTAGTCGTTATCGGTATTGATTGTAACGGTGTAGTCTGTCATGGAAGAAAGTCCAAGCTCATTTTTGCCCATAACCACGGATACGGTTTCGGGAGAAGAAATAAGCTCTGTTCCGCTCTTTTTGAGGGATGTACCGGACACAAGCATTACGCTTTCGTCATTGTAGGCTATAGCCGCACCGGCAAACTCAAAGTTACCTGCCTTGATGGGGGTTGTTTCATCATTTGTGGTATTTACCACAAGAACCGTACCGTCCTCAAAGGTCATCTTAACGTAACCTTCGGCATACTCGGTGTCGGTGTATCTTGCCTCGGTGCCTGTACGGTGTACGTCCATGGTTACAACCATTTTCGTTTTATCCAGAGGTGGGGTTTCAAACCATACTCTCTTGTGAACAAGCTTGTTGCGGAAGGATTCAACTACCGGCTGAATCTCCACCATATCCGAGAGAGCAAACATATCGTTGTAATAGGTTTTTACACCCTTGGGGTACTGAACTGTAGTATCTAAGGTTGCACCGCCGTCTACAACGCGAACACCTGTTCCGTCCTCATAGGCTTCTATGGCTTCCTCGGTGTTGAGCCACCATTCATATTTTGACTTCTTGTCGGTGAAGGAATCCAGATCATCTATTATTACAAAGATATCCGGTCTTATATAGATAATATGTCTTTCAAAGTAGTCAAGATTGTTGTAGTAGGCTCTTGTAGCATCGCCGGTTGCAAGGTCAAAATCGCTGTGGTTAAGAAATGCGGTAATTTCGCCCTTGGCTTCCATATCGTCATCCTTCTGACCTTTGTTTGTGGCAACGGTTATTGTGTTGTGAGCACCGGTCTTTCTTGTAAAGCCGGAATCGTGAGGTGAATGATAATAGTCGTAGTAACCGCTCTTACCGGCTATATTTTCGCCAAACGCCTGAAGAATAAAGGAGTTCTGGTCGGGGTGTGAATGAGAGAAGGAACCCCAGTGAGAGGACTTAAAGGACATATGTATCTTTTCCTCATCTGCAAGGTCATCGGTCATCACTACCCAGCCGATATCCGAAAATTCGTGGGCAAGAGGATAGGTGTGAGGTACGGTCATTTCTTTGTCTAAAACGGCACCTGCTATGTAGGTATCTATATCCACATCGTAGGGATAGAAGGATGCCAGCCAGTTACGCACACCGTTATCTCCGGGGCTGTAGTAGGCACTGTTGCTTATGGCATCAAACATCCAGGGAGCAGTGGAATCCAGCTTGTTTACGTTGGACTGGTCTCCAAAGGTTCCTTTAGTTCCGTAAGGAAGTGCATAGAGCACAAAGAGATGCTCATTCTGTGACCATATCTTATCGTACATATTGATTATGCCTGCGTGATAGAGCACATCCATAAAGTCGTGGTTGGTGCTGGAGGAATATCTCCAGTAGCCCGTACCCTGACTCCATCCGCCGTCCTCAAAGCTCCAGGAGGGATGGATTGCAATATATGTGGGAGTAATTCTTCTGAACCACTCGTCCATTTCGGGAACTTCGCCGTAAAGGGCTATGCTTATAATTCCAAGGAAGCCGTAGGCTGTCCATGTGTGGGATTCGTAAGGAGATTCGTGGATAGGTCTTCTTACAGTGGCATCCTCGTATACAATGGAGGCTCTTGCCATTATGTGGTCTATAATCTGCTTCTTTTCCGCTTC
>CAYXPV010000015.1:0-7427 GCA_964467285.1 uncultured Oscillospiraceae bacterium | reverse complement strand
AAGGTGACCTACCCAGTCGTATGCCATTGCAAAGTACAGGGGAATTTCTCTGTGAACCTGGTCCTGAGAGGTATAGGAAGTGGTTCCGTTAACATCCCAGGTGGAAACTCGCATCATTATGTCTATGGCACGGCGGGCATACTTTTCCTCACCTGTAAGAAGATATGTATAAGATAAAGGAATAAGATAGCCGTAGCCTTCCTTGGAGGAACGCGCCTGGTCAAGGATTGACATATGGGCATTTTCTGCACCGGCACCGTTTCCGGGCTCAACTACACGGTTGATATCCTCGGTTAAGGCTGTGTTGGATATATTGATAAATCTCTGTTTAATTTCAGCCGATGTGGGGCTGGACTCCCCGAGATTTCTGAATTCCTCTAAGTTTTCTGCGGTCGTCATAATTCTGGGGTGTGTTTTGGGAATTCTCGATACAAGTGTATCTACATCGGGAACAGGGAAAGGATAGGCATCGGGTTTTATGCGAAATCTTCTTGCATCGGACCAACCGCTTGTCTTTTTACCTTCCTTGAATCTTACTGCCCAGAAATAGTCAACGCCTGTTTCCATAGTTTCCGGGAAGTTGTAGAAATTGTATGTTATGTCTTTAGCTTCGTATTTAATATCCGTAAGCTCCCGGTCACTGCAAACAATAAGGTCATAGCTTGTTGCCTTGCGGTGATTGGGCCACATAAATGTAGGGGGATTTTGCTGAGCCACAAAAGCTTCTCTGGGTGCAAAGGGAGTATTTATGTATCCCGTAGCCGACCACAGATGGCTGAAACCTGCATTCACCCAGCCAAGGTCAACGGAGTTGGGATCCTTGGGAGCCATGGCAAAGGCAGGAAGTGCAATTCCCGAAAGAAGGCATATTGTGAGAATAAGGCATATTATTTTTTTGGTCATTATTCTTCGCCTCCTTCAATTATTACCGTATTATCGCTGTAGCCGTAATCAAATCCAAAGTACTCGCAAACATCTTTTACAGGTACAAAAAGCTGCTTTGAGCTTTGGGCTGTTTTATCGCAAAGCTGAACTTTCTTACCGTCATATCTTGCAATATCGGAAGAAACCTCAAACTTAAGCTCGTACTCTCCGTTTGTAAGTATGTATTCGTTTCCCGTTCTTGAATATTCGAGCCCGAGAATTTCGGAAAGATTCTGTGCCGTTGCAAGGATGTTGCCCTTTTCCCCTGCATAGGGTGCAAGGGTTGTGTACTTGTACTTACCGTTATACATAATGTTTATTCTGCCTGCTACAGCATGACTTTGGGGAGCAGGAATTTTCTTTTGAGGAACACCCTTTACAATGTTTGCATAAATGTCACCAAGGATTTCCTCAAGTCTTGGGGATTTAGTCACCTTGATGTAGTCAAATACCCATACACCGCCGTATCTGTTGGATGTAAACATTATGTGGCTTATGTTATTAAAGGGCTGCCCGTCAAGACACATTGCATCAATCTTACTCACCGTATTATTTGTTCCTTCATTTAAGAGAGAACCGTCAAACTGCTGTTTGTCAAAATCTGCAACTACCTTTAAAGTATACCATGTATCGTGATTTATTTTTCCCGAATTGTCAAACTTTATGGAATCTGCGGTTTCAAGATTAAAATAGGTTGTACCGCTGTCGGGAGAAATTGTGGTTCTCTGAAGCTGGCGGTTGGATTTATCGCAGATATTGATTGCGGCACCGTTGTACTTTACGTCATCAAGGGGTGTGTATTTGTAGCGAATTTCAAACATATATACACCGCTTGTCAGTTCGGGCAAAACAATGTTGAAGTTATTTGCCTTCCATTCATTGGTTGTAAGGTCATCGGTAAATACCAGGCAATTCTTTGAATACCCTTCCTTTACTTCCTTTTCTTCTGTGGTTATCTTAATAGTACCCTGAGGACTAATGGAAGAAGGGAGAGAGCCTGAGGGCACCGAAGTAAAATCTTCAAAGTACACATCGCTCTTACTTACACGCACAGATGAGCTTTTCTGATTTAAAGGGTCTCTCTTTGTACCCTCTGCCCTTGCAAGAGCAGGGCAAAGTAAAACTACTGCCAATACAACCGAAATAATTCTTTTTGTCATATCTGTCTGCTCCTTTCTAATTATTGTCTATATTTACTATAGCGTAGGGTGTGCCGTAGTAAGATTGGAGAAGTATGTGAGAATAGTCGCTTCCTGTAGCGATATAGGACTTAATATCTGACACACTTCCTGTGGTGATACGCACAATGCCGTCTTCGCCCTTTTCATAGTTATAGAAGTTGGGGGAAGCACCTGTGAGAACCACAAACTCACAATCATCTGCAGTAACTTCGGAAATATCCTTTTCGTCACCGAAGTACACAAGGTAACCGTCATTGTAGGACTTGTAAACATAGCCGTCCCTTAAGGAGAAGTAATGTCTGAACTGGGCACCTCTGTCACTTACGGAAGAGTATTTGTCAAGCTCTATGCTGTAGTAAAGATTCATAGCCTGAACATAGCCGGAAGAATCCTTTCTGTAACGGATTACATCACCCTTTTTAAGCGCTGTTACGGGCAAATCCTCACTTAAATCATATACATCCTTGGTACCGGAAACCAAAAATCCGTCTTTAACGGGAAGCTTGGTCACAGAACCGTTGTATATTACATTGAGGCAGTCTATCTCACCTTCGCCCTTAACAGGGTCAACGATTTTGGAAATGTGATCTACTATCGCCACCTTGGCACTTTCGGAAATTTTGCCGTCGGAAACATTTCCGTTCATGGCGAGAAATTCCGAGTAGAGATTTATATCGTCGGTATAGAATGCATAAGCCTCGTATCTGGAATCGTGGTTAAGGTACTGAGATACTGTTCCCGATTCAAAGCTTTCATCGCTGAATCTGTCCTCACCTGCCGGGTCGGGGTAAATGATAATCTTTGCGGTATTTGTCATAGCAATCTTTGGACCCAAGGACCATTGATAGGTACCGCTTCTTCTCATATAATCCGTTGTTGCATCGGACTTTGCAAAGAAAAGAGCATTGTTTGTTGTTTTGTCGCCCTCACGCTTTGCCAATTCCTTTGAGGTGTGCATTACGGTGTCAATTGCCTTGATTTCACCGTTTGTGTTTACGGAATATCTTACCACACTTCCCATAGGAGCATCTGCCCCTGCATAGGCTTCTGCAGCATCAATGCCTTCCATATCGGAAAAGGCATCTTCAATGCCGTTAACAAGGTGTGATGCTCTGTAGATATTTACAAGCATTGCCTCGTCATTTGCAGAATATCTTACATCGTCTATACGGATGTTTTTTGCGGCAGGGTACTCGGTAAACTCCCCTTCGGTGGAATAGATTCTGAATTCTATGCCTCCCTCTAGACCGGAAGAGGCGGCACCGCCCACAAGATAACCGTAAGTCATTTCGGATGTTGCATCGGGTTCAAAGCCTGCCACCTCGCCTTTTTGGTCGAGAAGAAGCCTTATTCCCGTTCCGGGGTTAAGATAGCCTTCCATGTAGGGCTTCACGCCGCTGTTTAACTTATATGTATTTCCTTCAATTGTAATTTCGTTGCCGTTGTCGCTTATTTCCTCAATTTCGCCCACTGCAACCTTGTTGCTTACAAAAAGACGTACATACTGCTGATATGCATCGGAAGCCGAATGATAAACAGATACCACACAGCCTGCCTTAATATCAGAGGAATTTGCACTCTTTCCTTCCTCGTCGAAAATGAGAACATAGGGTTCATCAACCTCAAGGTCGATGGTAAGCTTTTCGGAAAGATTGTATTTGTTGTACATCACCAGGTCATTTAAATCCACGTGAGATACCACATAGTTTTCGTATACATCGACAAATACAACATCTGCCTTCCCGTCGCCGGTGTTGTCAAGAAGTCTTAAAGAACCCAGCTTATCTTTATAGATATTCTCGCTAAATGCCTGACCTGTAGCAACACCGTTGTAAATTACGGGAACGCTTGTGATATATGAATAATTTTTATACTTATCTGTGCTTTCATCATAGCCTTTAATCTTGCCCGAAGAGTGAGCTGTAATATCCTCTGTATTTACTACAACTTCTTCGTTAAGGTCGGATTTTTCCATATAAACAATCTTAGGTCCGAAAAGCCTTGAATCGGTGTAATAGGCTTTTACGTCATAGCCCAAGTAGCTGTATGGGTCACTGACAGCTCTTGCTTCCAGAGTATAACCGTCAACTTCCATGTGGAAGGGCTTAATGTCGTTGGGGCCTGCAAGTCTTGAAATATCAACACCGTTTACAACCCCTTCTATAAGCTCAATTCCAAAAACCGTATTAAGAAGAGTTGTGTCGGGACTTACCTTGTATTCTGTCTTATTTCCGGATACGGAAACTGTCTGGAGCATCATATCCGTGTGAAGTGCATTGTACACAAGCTGAATTGCTTCGCCGCGTGTGAGTGACTTTGATGACATATTAACTTCATCATCAAGGTCTGTGGATGCCGCAAGAGCAAGATATCCTCCCGGATATCCGCCCATAGCTTCTGCCTTGGGGCCGTAGCCTAAAACCTTAAGCAGAAGTGCTGAAGCCTCCCCTGCACCTATGGTGGCTTCGGGGTAAAGCTTTCCCGAAGCATCGGGGCTTAAAACTCCAACCTTGTAAAGAGCCTTGGCATAGCCTGCGCCCTCTGCGCCCGGTGCGTAATATGCAAACACCGGATTGGTATTTTTAATTTCGGGATAGCCGGCAGTTTTTGCAAGAATCGTATAAAATTCTCCTCTTGTAAGAGGTGACGAAAGATCTGTTTCTCCTACTTTATCGGTGATGCCGAGGGCATTTGTGAGGCCGTAGGCATCTTTTCCGTATACTGTAGTTATTTGGGGTGCTGCCCCAAGGACAAGGCTACAGCTTAAAGCTACTGCAAAGCAGAGAAAAACGGAAAATAATTTTTTAAGATTTTTCACTTTTGCCTCATCCTTTCTTATTTACTTATTAAAGAATATATAATCTGTGCCGCTTCGGCTCTTGTACAGTTTGCAACCGGGTTAAAGGAGCCTTCTCCGGTTCCGTTTATAACTCCTGCACCTTTTAATGCATATACTGCACTTTTCGCCCAATCGGAGATATCTGCATCATCGGTAAACACCGTACCGTCGGAAGTAAAGCTCTTGCCGAATTTCTGTGCTATGCGGTTTGCCATTGCTGCGGTTTCCTGACGGGTAATATATCTGCCTGTACCAAATTCGGTATCACTTATACCCTCTGTAACACCAAGTTCAAGACCTTTTGCCACATATGGTGCATACCAGGCGGCTAAGTCCACATCGGTGAACTTATCGGTTGTGGCACTTGTTACATCCACACCATAGGCACGGAGAAGCATTGTGAGCATTTCCTCACGGGTGATGTTTCTGCCGGGGGCAAAGAGTCCTTCGCCGACACCGGAAACTGTACCATCTTCGGAAAGTGAATTTACTGCATTTTCTGCCCATTCATAACCTGCCATATCGGTAAATGCGGTTTCTGCCATACCAAGCCCTTCTGTTATTATAGGGGCAGTAGATGCGGTATTGGAGAAGCCTCCGCCACCGCCGCCTGAGCCACCGCCGGAGGATTTTTCACTTTCGCTTAAAAGTTCTTCTGTATCGTCATTTATCTTATCTGCAAGAGAGCTTGTAGAAGTGATGTTTTTATACTTGGAAACAATCTGATGAAGCTCGGATTTTTTCTTGGTGGAAAGCTTGTTATAGTCTTTCATATCCACGCCGATGTCGTCACCGGCTACTTTAATGAGAATTTCTGCATCAGACCAGGAGTCAAAGGCATTTGCATATGCCAGAACAACGGATTCATTGAACTTTGCCTCAATATCCTTGGCAGTAGTTATGTTCTTGCCCTTGAAATATTTGGTTGCAAAGCCGCTGCGCATTGTATCGTCAAATTCCTTGGTATAGATTTCCACATAACCATCTTTAAGTGAACATTCTTCCTTAAGCTCGGTTATATCGCCGAGACCTTCATTTAATGCCGCCACATTTACTGCAACTTCAAAAAATTCGGTAAATTTCTGAGGACTGTTTATAACAGTATCATCCACATTAACCCAATCATATATAACCTGAGCTAAAAGGGTGCTGTCTACGCTGTCTTTATACTGAAGTGCGGAACCAAAGTACATCTTAAGGCTTTCTACGGGATTCTCAGTATCTATCATAGCCTTAAGGAGTGCCACACCTTCTTCTCTGTCATATTCAAGGCAGGCTTCCTCCACACCAAAGAGAGCATCTTCTTTAAGTTCAACGGAGGTGTAGAAAATCTTTGTTACATCCTTGCCGTTTATACGAAGGAGATATTCGCCCATAGCTCTGCCCTTCATATTGGCAGTTATTTCGTAACCGCCGTTTGCATCAAGGGACATCTGTCTGTAGATTACAAAGTCCGACATTATTTTTTCGGCTGTGTATTCTGCTTTTTCGTCTATGGATTTTCCTGCATCAAGAAGCTGAATAAACACCGCCTCACCCTTGGAGGCACCTTCCATGGTGCCTTTAAGGGTAAGAGTTACCTTGTCATCGTCAATGTAGAACTTGTCAAGAGGAGCAGCACAAACACTTACGGTCACAGAAAGCGCAAGTATAGCTGATAAAATTATTAAACCATATTTTTTCATTGTACATACTCTCCTCTCTTATTGGTATTCATCGTAGTCTATGACTATGATGTAGGAATAGCCTGCATAGGATTTGGTATTACCCAGGTTGGGTATTTCTACCTTTACTGCCTCGCCTGTCACATCAAAGTGCTGTGAGTAAAGTCCCATAAAGGGGAAGGGTGAATTTGCATAAACCTGAGCCTTTAAGTAACCGGAATTGTTGGTTTCGTGTGTATATCCTCCGGCGGTAAATGCCGCAGAGTGTGTAGCAGGGATATATGCGGAATTGTGATAGAAAATCTTTACCGTAGCACTACGGTTTAAATCAAAGCTTACCCAGTCGTAAATGGGTGTTTCAGTATAGCCCTCTGCCTTGGCATTCCAGTAGGAGGACATGGGAGGTGCGGGAGATTCCGCAGACCAACCAAGGTTACCTATGATGTAGTCCTCACCTATGAGGTCCGCCGATATATCGGACATAACCATATTTGCATTGGTGAGTCTGTCGTTCCAACAGGGAACACCGTTCTGAAGGTTGTTTCTAAGTACCACGCTAAGGGTTTTGTTTCCCGAGGCATTGGTTACTGCAAGGTCATTTGCCGTAAGGTTTGTAACCGCTTCTGCCTTGTAGTTAAGGGTGTAGGTTGTGGTTTCTTCACCTGCAAGAGTAACCTCTATTACGGATGTTCCGGGGAACTTGTCGGGTGCCTGAACCTCGGTAACAGTTGCTTCAGGGTTATTTGCCACACCTTCCACAACGGGTGCCGATACCTGATTTGCAGGGATGGTAACATCGTACTCATATACACCGTCGGT
>CAYXPV010000014.1:0-13657 GCA_964467285.1 uncultured Oscillospiraceae bacterium | reverse complement strand
ATAGGAGGTAAAAAACATGAAAATCCAATCTATTGCACACAGTTACTGGAGAGTTGTTAAGTCGGGTGGCAGAACTTTTGAAAGCCTTGCAACAGAGCAAGATTCTATTCAAAAGCGGTTAAATTATCCGTCTACCAGAGACCAAGTTCTCTATTTGGCGATGACCGATGTTGAGAACGGAGTAATTACCGAAGAAGAGTTCACGTATTACACCGGACTTGTTTACTCGGATTTAGCAACAGAATAAGTAAAAGATTTAGAGGGGTAGCAATACCCCTCTTTTCTTGCTTTAAGGAGTGATTAACTATGGCAAAAGGCGTTGTGTATTCAAGCTATACAATAGCTAAAATACAAGAAACAATAGACAAATATGAAATGGTGGAGTTTACAAAAGGAACTTACAAGATTACGCAAACGCTTGTGATTCCGTCAAACCGCACTCTGCTTATGGATGGAGCGGTGCTTCGGCGGTACTGTAGCAAACCCGTATTTCAGAGTAAGGCAGATAAGAATACCAAGGGTTATCTCGGCGCACATGACATTAAGATTTTCGGCGGTACGATTGAGGGCATGAATGATTCGGGGTACAGTGCAAGCGACATGGTATTGCTGTTCCATACGGACAACGTGGCGTTTATAGGCGTTACTTTCCTCGATAACACCGGAAGCCACGCAATCGACTTGGGAGGATGCCGTAATACTGACATTTTAGGGTGTAAGTTTTTAGGGTGCAAGTCTGTAGGTAAGGATTTTCGAGAAGCAATACAGATTGACTATGCGTACCGTGGTGGAATTCCTTACTTTGCCGAAGGTTCGCCATGCTTTGATGATACGCATTGCGAGAATGTAAATATCATAGGGTGCGAGTTTGACAAATCCCCGACTTACAAGCCTCAGTATGTGGCAATCGGAACGCACGCACAGACGAACACCGAAAATTACCACAAGAACATTGTCATTAAGGGCAATATCGCAAATGGTAACGGAGTATCTGTCAAAGGCTCTTACGGCTTCTTTGTCCGTCTTGTAAATATGCGGAATGTTGAGGTATCGGAAAATGTTGTAAGTAACTACGGACGGTTTGTACTTATTGACAGCACGCCAAACACTACGGCGAATGGAAAAGGATGTAGAGACATTGTAATTAAAGACAATTTGATTCTTGATTCTCCGGACAGATTTAAGGCAAGCAGTGTATACGTAAACGGAACAAAAGACAACAAGGTTTACAACGTATCTGTTATCAATAATGTATTTGACAAAAGCGGTTCTACCGCTTATGGATATTGCACCAATTATTCCGAAAGCGGAAATACGGCGCAATAGGAAAGGAGTGTATTATGATTAGTGCAAATGGTTATAAAACATATTTGGAAAGTATGCATCGTGCTACCGGAGTTTATTTTTGGGGCGGAAACTGTGAAATCGGAACAAAAGAACTGTTAGAGAAGAAGATTAAAACTTTCGGCAAAGAGAATTACACTAAATTGACCGTAGAAAAGATTGAGGGTAGAATCTGCGCCGATTGTTCGGGTTTATTTGCCCCGATAAGCGGTACGGATATGACTTCCCAAGGTTACTATGAAGCTTGCGTGGAAAAGGGCAGAATCGGGCAAATGCCGAGGAATAAGAAGTGCTTACTGTTTCGTCAGCAGAATGGAACAATGGTTCACATGGCGGGATATCTTGGCGACGGCAACTTAATCGAAATGTGGGACGGTTGCGACAAGAAGGAGTTTAAGGAAAGCGAATGGACGCATTACGGATTCCCTACATGGATTGAAGCGCAAGTTGACGAAATTGTAGTAGGCGGAACTGTTGTTCTTACCGACGCAATTAAGATTTACAATACTGCCGCAAACGCCAAGAACGATAAAAGTGCATTACCGTTTACCTATCCGGCAGGAACTTACTACATTTACAAAATTGACAAAGAAACAGGAGCGGTAAACATTACCAAGAAGAAAGGCACAGCCGGAGCTTGGGTTATTCTTCCGTAGTCATTTTTTAAGACAAAGTGTCAAATTATCTGTACGGTTTTTTACAATAATTTCCTTTTCATATTTACTATCCCTAAAAATTGTAATAATATAAGGTTGTCCCGATACCCGAATAGGGCTTCAATTTCCGGTTGGGGCGTTGCTTGCAGTAGCTTCGCCCCTATAACCTTTTACTGCATGGAGGGTAGTGTGAAAGAAAAGGAAATGTTTAAGCAGAAAATTATACAAATGATAGACGAAATTAACGATGTTAAAATTCTCGAATATTTCTATTTTTTCATAAAGGAAAAATTAAAGGCGGTGTAAAAACCGCCTTTTTCTGGCTCAATAAATGAGCGGTATAAGGTTTTAAAAACAATTCAATTTTAACATAATATTGTTTCTTTGCCAATACATTTTAAATTTTGTGTTCAAATGTTTTTCCGCATTTCATACAAACAAAAGTTACTTTCTTTTTGCCATTGAATCCGGCAGCAGTTCCTATTAAACCTCCTATTGGTCCTCCCACAAGAAAACCAACAGTGTTTCCAACAACCGCTTTTCCTACTTTAAAATTCTTCTTTGCACCAACCGGTGCAACTTCTGTACTTCCGCAAGTCCATACTGGACATTTTATACTTCCCATATAATCACTCCTTTTCAACTTTCTCAATGTATTTCGGAATAAATATACACTCATTAAATCCGTTTTTGGTAGAGTTATTAAAACTTACAATTTCTCCATAAGCAATTACTTCGTCTAATTCATGGTAATCATCCGGTTCTATTCCATATTCTTCATTAAACAAAATATATATGTTCTGTCCAACATAAGGGTATTTCTCTTCATCACTACGCTTTACAGTTCCTTCAAAGAAATAAAACATAACATTATGCTTCTCTTTTAAGTCTAAAAAGAAAGAATTTGAAAAGCTATCAAATGTAAAATACTTTTTAAGATTGAACCGTATCTGTAGTTTGGCTCTTTCTCCTTTTAAATCTCTTTTGGTAAACATGATTCCATCATAATCATATTCTCTGCATAGAGACTTGTAATCTTCTTCTGATAACTCAAATATTGTTCTTTCTGTTGGAGTTGGTTCTTCTGTTGCGGTTGGTTTTGCGGTGATTGTTGATTTAATAGTTTGTTCTGTTTCTCTTACTGGTTCGTCTTTTCCTAATGCAATAAAAAACAAAACAATACATATAATACCTATTCCTATTACCATTTTCTTTTTATCGTCCATGACATTGCACCCCCTACAGATTATCAATCATATTCAGAATCAAATCTTTTTTCTCTTGTGACAGTTCCATGTACTTATTTAACCTCTGCATAAGAGCTTCATCGTCCGTGATCTGAACTTCAAGCAATGCACGCTCTTTGGAAAATTTGGATTCTTCGCCTGTCATAAGATAGTCAACGGAAACGCCTAAGCATTCAGCTATTAATATAAGTTTGTCTTGCTTTGGGGTGTATTCCCCCTTCTTCCAATCAGATAGAGTTGATTTTGCTATTCCTGTAGCTCTGTGTATGTCTGCATCAGACATTTTCTTTTCTTTCTTTAATTTGCAATACCTCTCATACATATAAGCCGCTCCTTTTCAAAAAAAAGTTCGGATTTCTTTGCTAAAAGGGTTGACAAATAAAAGTTTCCGTACTATACTGAAAACAGTTAAGAAACCCGAACAATTTTTTATAATGTTTATCTGAACAATTCACATTATAACGGATTTCCAAACTAATATCAAGAGGAAGTTGGGATTTTGTTTAAAAAACATAAAACTGCCAGTGCGGTATCACCGACAGTTTATGCCCGAATTTTTTAACCGTTTTTGCATTGCAGTTTTTCAACGCATTGTATACCGCCAATGCTTCTTCACACAATCCGTCACTTATGCAGTTTTGGGTCAGCATTGTTTTCAGCCATAGCTGACGGATTACAAGGAGTATTTTTCACGGTGCGACATTTTACCGGATGTCACCCATGCGTTTTTTACGAACTTCTCTGTTCTGACTGCGCCGTGACAATCACTACATTTAAACGCCAGTTTATCGTGCTTTGGCACCACGATTGCTACCTTGTAAAAACGGAACAGGCAAATTCAAAACCGCTTTCAAAAAGAATCACTCCTTTGGTTTTAGATTTGCCGTATTTTGGCACTACCTATTATAAATGAAATCCCAACTATTTTCAAGAGAGGAAGTGAGGACTTGTATAAGGAAAAAAGACGAAAGAGTTTCCTAAAGTTAGAAGGTCTTGTAAAGGCTAGAAATACTACGCTTTACAAGGTTGCAGGGGACTTAGGGCTTGCAAGAAGCCTTTTCTCCGATTGGAAGTCGGGGAAGTCTATGCCGAAAACTGACAAACTGATTAAGATTGCGGATTATTTCGGCGTAACTGTTGATTATTTTGTTGAGTAGTTAATTTCTCAACCCATGACAGAAACTATCACATGGATTCTGCAACGCGCAAGTGTTCTAAGAAAGAGAGGTAAATTATGGCAGTACCACACATTGAAATTAAGTCAAAGAAACATGATGAAAACGGAACTATTTTCACAGAGATTTTTGTTAACGGGCATCCGTTACGCGAAGTTAGGCGTTTTGAATTAAAGCGAGAAGTAGGAGATTCCCTTCCTATTCTTACCGTTGACCTTAACGCTTTTGATTTGTCGGTCGATACGGATGTTCTTCGTATCAATCAGCATGGACTGGGAGAAATAGAGAAGATTGTTTTTAAGGATGAATGCGAAGAGCCATCCGAAGATGGATCAAACGACTAACGGATGATTCCGTTTTGCTTGAGGATAGAACAGTTTCCGTTGCAATCGCCACCATTTCTAATATATTCGCATTTGATTGTTCCGTAAACGTATTTCGGTTCAGAGTCCTCAAAAGTACCGCAAGGGATTTTAGCTATAAGAACATCATAGTCTTTCACTTGCGCGCTGCAGAATCCATGTAGTCTTTCCGTTTTAATCACCCCCTATCTTTTGTAGATAGGAACATTATACCACGAAAGGAGATATTTATGAACAGCCTACAGATTTTTAACTCCGCAGAGTTCGGAGAAATCAGAACAGTAGTAGTAAACGGCGAACCGTGGTTTGTCGGAAAGGATGTAGCAGAGATTTTAGGCTATAGCAATACGAGAAAAGCCCTTGCTGACCATGTGGATGTAGAGGATAAGACAGATGGGGTAACGATTCGTGACTCCATCGGAAGAGAACAAAATCCGGTTTGTATTAACGAATCCGGTCTTTACGCGCTTATCTTCGGTAGCAAACTGGAATCCGCAAAGCGTTTCAAACATTGGGTAACTTCCGAGGTACTTCCGGAAATCAGAAAGAACGGAAGTTATCAGAAGCAACTTTCTCCGCAAGAGATTATGCGTATTCAGCTTGGTATGATTGACGACCACGAAGGTCGAATTACTACTCTTGAAAACACCATGACGATTGATTACGGTCAGCAGAAAGCACTTGAAGGTATTGTAAACAACACCGTTATTGATTGCTTGGGTGGAAAGGACAGTAACGCATACCGTGAAATAGGAAAGAAAGTATTTGCGGAGTGTAACCGTGATTTGAAGAACTATTTTAATGTCAACGCAAGAAACAATGTTCCGAGAAAGCGGTACGAAGAAGCGTGTGAGTACGCTAGAACTTGGAAGCCGTGTCACAACACTATGATGCTTATTAACAACTGCAACGCTCAAATGAATATCGAATAGGAGGATTTTAATGATTGACGGTAATTTTCGCAAACTAATAGAAGGAATCAGAGATTATATGTTGGAATCTGTTGATCTGTTGGCATGCAATACAGCTTAGAGGAAGGCGATTTTGTTGTGCAAGAGTATAAAAACGCAACTGTTTTATTGCTGAAAGAAAACGGAAAGATAAGATTTTTGACCTCCAAAAGAAAACCTATTACGGATTTTTGCGATATACCGTTGTTACATCTAAATGAAAGCGAGGAAGAATAATGAAGCAACCGAAAAGGCTAACCTACGAGCAAAAATTGATAGTTTCCGGTCACAACCTTAACCCGAATCAGTGGATGTTCGTTGAGGAAATGGAATTTTACATTAAGATTATCCACAAGGAAACCGGCGTTACGAAGTTGATTGACAAATTCCGCAAGAGCAAGCGGTAGGAAGGATTGGAGGATATTTATGGAGGCAGTTAGAGGCGTAATGATTTTATCTACTGAGAAAATCAATGTAGAAAGCGATGTATCTCCCGAAGAGTACGCAAAAAGCGTAAGAGAAACAATGACGGAACTTGGAATGAAGGATTGTTATGTGTCCGTTATTGATACACCGGTTGTATATGGATATGTTTCATCGAAAGGAGAATAGCCGTGGAGGTTTATAAGGAAGTAGCGAAACTGGAAGCAAGGGTTGATGTATTGGCAGATGCACTTTATAGCTACAAAGCGCACGAAGAGGAATGGATAGCAAAGGAAATGTGCAAGGATATTGTGGAAAGACAGATTGCGGCAATTCACTTTAACTTGAATCAGCTTAGTGGGAATTTCTCCGTAGCAAATATTAACGACCACCTAGAGCAGATGCTAAAGGAGAGTGAGGGCAGTGGTGACAAACGATGAATTTTGTGCAATCGGCACGGTGATTACAAATCCGTGTTTTAGCCACGAAACCGAGGACGGAAATAAGTTCTGCTTTTTCTCTATGTTCGCAAAACGGCATAGCGGAACACTGGATATGTTTCGGTGTGTGATACCGCATGAGCTTACCGCCGAAGTGGAGCAAGGTAAGAAAATCGAGATTTACGGTGAAGTTCGAACACGGAATTACTACGAAGAGGATAAACGGCGCACGATGGTATATGTCCTTGTGAAAGAAATATACACCGCAAGACCGAAAGCAATATCTATGAACAGTGTAATGCTTGATGGACTTATAGCAAAACCGCCGATTGTCCGTGATACTCCGAAAGGCAAGCGGATTTGCGATGTGATTTTAGCCGTGAATCATTTAGGCGGTAGGTTAAGCTACATACCGTGCATCTTTTGGGGCGGTTCGGCTGATATTGTAGGCAAAAAGCAGATCGGCGACAGACTGATTATTCGTGGCAGATTGCAAAGCCGTGAGTACATAAAAGACGGAGATTTAAAGGTAACTTATGAAGTCTCGGCTTGGAAAATTGGAAAGGAGAAATTTTATGAGCAAAGCATTGGAAGCGGCAAGAGAACTTGTCAGAACTTTGGAAGAAGCGGAGGGGAACAATCAGACCGAAGTGGTTTTGGGCGGAATCATGGTTCAGTTGTTAACTCTTGAACCGGGAGAGATTTTCAAGGTTGGAGAACACGACTTTATTGTACTGGAACAGAAAGCACAGATGTCACAGACGGTTGTTATCTCCAAGGAATTTATGGCAGAAGACAAGGTGTTTGACAATGATTGCGGAGATTACAACAAGTCACGCCTTAAAAAACTGATTGAAACCGATATTCAGCCGTTGATTGAGAGTGCGGTCGGTGCAGACAACCTTGTTGAACATGAGGTTGATTTAACTTCCGTTGATATGCAGAAAGAGTTCGGTTCCTGCACTTGCAAAGTCAGACCTATTACGTTTGATGAAGCAAGACAGTACAATAATCTGCTTGTCAACAAGGATTTAAATGATTGGTGGTGGACTTGTACTCCGTGGTCTACGGAGGAAAGAGGATGGAAGTATAGCATAGCCGTTGTTTCTTCCTCCGGCTTTGTCGGCAGCTGGAGTTACTATAGCAGCCTCGGTGTTCGCCCGGTTTGTATCTTAAAATCTAATATCTTTGTATCGAAAGGAGAATAAGGTATGGCAATCAATTTAGAAAAGAAAGAGAATACGGCGGTGATACAGTGAGAGAAATTAGAATTTCTAATAAAGACTACAGAAAGCGGAAGGGAATCAGCAGTACCGACTTGAAGCACATGGTTAAATCTCCTGCACACTTTCGATACTGGAAGGACAATCCGCAGGAAGATACTCCGGCTTTGCTTTTTGGGAGAGCAGTTCATAAATATGTTCTCGAAAAAGAAGATTTCTTTTCCGAATTTGCTGTTGCTCCGATTTGTGACAGAAGAACAAAGGAAGGAAAAGCGGAATGGGCTTTATTCCAAGAACAGAACATTGATAAGGACATTATTGAAGCGGAGGATTTTGAGAAGATTAAGGCTATGTATGATGCATTATACGCTACGCCTTATGTTTCTAAAATCCTTAGTGGTAAAAAGGAACTGTCATTCTTTTTAAAAGATTCTGTTACCGGATTGACTATGAAATGCAGACCGGATTGCTTAACAGACATTGGAGATACACACCTTTTAATCGACTATAAATCGTGTTCGGATGCAACAAGTGAACAGTTTATGAAGGATGCAATAAAACTTATGTATGATATGCAACTTTCATACTATAAGGACATTGTAGACAAAAAGAGAAATTGCAATCACACGGTTATCTTTATCGCACAAGAAAAAACTGCACCGTATGTAGTAAATGTTCTTGAAGCTAATGAGTATTTTATAAAAAGCGGAAGGGATATGTACCGGACATACCTCGATGTTTATTCGGAGTGCGAAAATACCGGAGTTTGGTACGGATTGGTAAAAGACGGAATCAATACTTTGGGGCTACCTAATTGGTTGCAGAAACAATATGAAGTTTAAGAAAGTGAGGATTTAAACATGAAAGAAAACGAAGTTATGGAGTACCAAGGAGCAATGCCTAGTTACAGTAGCAATTTTGACAAAATTAACCAAGGAACGGTTGCGGTAGAAAGTAGCCGTGCAATCGCAGAAGCGCAGGGAAAACTGATTATGGCAAAGCGTTTTCCGAGAAATCACACGGAAAGCTACGCAAAGGCTATGGAAGCGTGTCAAAGAAAGGGATTTGCAGAAAAGGCATTCTTCTCTTATCCGAGAGCAGGGCAGAAGGTTACTGGCGTAACAATCCGATTTGCAGAGGAATTGGCTAGAGTTTACGGAAATCTTGATTACGGCATTAAGGAAATGAGCCACGAAGAGGGAAAATCAGAGATGCAGGCTTATTGTTGGGATTTGGAAACCAACACGATTTCAAGTCAGAACTTTACCGTTGAACACATTTTGGAAACGAAGCAGGGAAACCGGAAACTTACTTCTCAGCGTGATATTTACGAAAGAACCGCAAATGACGGTGCAAGAAGATTGAGAAGCCGTATTTTGGCTATTCTGCCGCCGGATTTAGTTGAGGATTGTATCAACGAGTGCAAGAAAACCCTTGCAGGGCAGAACGAAATTCCGTTAATCGACAAGATTAAAAACATGGTTACTGCATTTGCAAAGATGGGTGTTACAAAGGAGATGCTTGAAAAGAGATTGAAGCACACCATTGAAACGGTAAATTCGGACGAACTGATGGAGTACATCGGAATTTACAACGGTTTGAAGCAGAAGGAAACCACGATTTCCGATTGGTTTGAACAGCCGAAAACGGCATCTCAGCTTACGGAACTGATTGAAAGCGAAGAAAAGTCTGAGAAGAAAGGCAAGAATTAGTGGCTTACACAGTTGTAATAAAAAACGATGATAAAACTTTTCCGGTCAAGGGGTTAAATGAACTTCTTGACGGAAGGGTTTATAACCCAAGGACACATAAGTATCACAATCCGGTAAAGTCAAACAATGACAAGGTTTGCTTTTTGGCTATACAAAAACATCTAAAAGGGGTTCATATTTCAAATCCCATAAGATGCACTTACAAAATATATGTAAAAAACAAGATGCACGATAGGAGCAATATTTATTCTTCGGTTGAAAAGTCTTTTTTAGATGCCTTACAGCAAGCTAAAGTTATCAAAAATGATGGGTTTGACGATGTTTATGATTCTGTTTTTTGCACCGCAGTAGATAAATATAATCCGAGGATTGAGGTTCTTATTGAATATGAGGTGAAAAATGGCTGATGAAATTTGGAAAGACATTAAAGGTTATGAGGGTATGTATGCGGTTAGCACTCACGGAAGAGTAAAAGTATATGCACATACTACAACAAATTCTTTTGGCGTAGATTGTCCTTTCAGAGAGCGAATAATGAAACCTAGAGTTAGTTCCAACGGATATTATTATGTTGGGTTAGGCAGAAGAAAAAATCAAAAACAAGTTGCGATCCATAGATTGGTTGCACAAACATTTATACCAAACCCACTTAACAAACCGCAGGTCAATCACATAGATGCTGACAAGCACAATAATAATGTGGAAAACCTTGAATGGGTTACTATATCCGAAAATTTAAAGCACTGTTATAAGTTAGGACTTAATTCTTGGAATCCGAAAAAAGGAAACCCTATGATTTCGGTTTTGAAACTTGATATGTCTACCGGAAATGCGATTGAAAGATTTCCTAGTATTGCCGATGCACAAAAGTCTGTAAACAAATACGGAAAGTCTGCAATAAGGCATTGTTGCATAGGGAGAATAAAGTCAGCTTACGGATTTAGATGGGTTTATGAAAAAGATTATAACGCCAACAAACTGTTGGAGAGTTAGGAGGACTTATGAGATTAAAAGAAATAAAGCCGGGAATGGTTATTCATTGCAAGACGGAAGAAGAAGCAAATGCTTTGATGGTTGAGTTGAATAGGTTGGGGTATACATGGGACTCTCATATTAAGCCTACTCATCATACAAACTGGAAAACTTACAGAGAAGAAACTTGCTACCGATTAGAAGATGACACATTTGCTTATGCAGACAGAGGCTTCTACGCAAGTAAGTATGAAATCACCGAATTTTCCGACCTTATCATTCCCGAACTTTCGGCGAAGGAAGTGTTGGAGATACTTCAAGAAGTTTGCGTTGGGAAAGGTTGTAAAGAGTGTATTTTTGTAGAAGGTTGTCCATTTTCTGCAAAAGGCGGTGATATTGATAAGACAATCGAAATCTGCACCAAATGGCGTGAGAAACACCCGAAAGAAGAGAAGAAGGAACTTGAAACCGAGTGGGTGGATGTTGTTCGCATTATCAAGGTTCACGACAACGGTAAGAAGGAATGTGTGCATGAGGTAGAAGCCTATGTTTGCAGTGAAGATGTTTATCTTCCTTTCAGCGAAAACGAAGCGGCGGCTGAACGTGAGTTAAAGGATTATGTTGCAAACCATGATGGCAACTTCTTTGCAACACTTGAACATATCTGCTGCATCAAGGAGTAGTCTATGATTAAAGTCGGAACTATTGTTAGAGGAAAGATGAATCCTAGTCTTACTGGAAAAGTCGTAAAAATATACGATTTGCGACACGCAGAAATCGAATTGAAAGCCACTGGAAAAACTAGGTGTAATCTTTTTGTTGACTTGAAACATTGGGAAGAAGTCGGAGTTCAAAGTCCAAGATTAACAGAACACACAGAAACCTCTTACCGCGTAGCCGATTGTCCGAAAGATTGCATCCGAATCTGTAACGATTGCGACCTTCTAAAACGGGCGATAGAGCGTTTGGGTGAGTTGGAGGATATAGAACATGGAATCTCAAAGAAAATTCGAGATTTCAAAGATTAACGGTATCTATGGTGGAGGTATACAACCGTCTTACCGCCACTAGATATAAATGCACCTTGTTTTGCGTATCACATCTGCTTTATTCGGTGCATTTTGGTTCTACGATTATTCAAATCCCCTGCGACCGTCAATCGTGGGGGAGAAAGGAGAAAATAAAGTGGCAAAACATGAGTTATGGGAACTTCAACAAATGCAAAGTATGCCATTGTACGCAAAAATCAGAATGACAGAAAGCCGTGTCCGTGGTTGGTACGATGAATTTCAAGGGAATGTATATGTTTCACGAAGCGGCGGCAAAGACAGTGATGTACTTGGCGACATTGTTAAGAACTTATATCCCGATGTGCCGCAAGTTTTTGTGAATACAGGTCTTGAATTTGACAGTGTTCGGATTCACGGAACAGAAGTTGCAGATGTGGTTTTGCGACCGGAAATGAGTTTTGTAGAGGTTATTACTAAGTACGGCTATCCCATAATAAGTAAAGAAGTTTCGTTAAAAATACAAGAAACAAGAAGATGCCCCAATGGATACGCCAGTAAGTCTTTTAACGGACAAAGAAGCGAACAGTTCGATTTGTCAAAATATAAATTTTTGTTAAACGCACCATTCCGCATAAGTCATAAGTGTTGCGATGTTATGAAGAAAAATCCATCTAAGTCTTACGAAAAGCAAAGCGGAAACAAGCCTTTTATTGGAACTATGGCTGATGAAAGCAGATTGCGTAAGCAGAAATGGTTAGAGTTTGGATGCAATGCTTTTGATAAAAAACGACCTACATCACAACCTCTTTCCTTTTGGACAGAACAAGATATTTTGCAGTACATAAAGCAGAATGATTTGAAAATTGCAGAAGTGTACGGAGATATTGTTTATACGGACAAAGACGGATTTTATTATGACGAACCTTTGTTTATGAATGACATGAAGCTTACAACTACTGGCGCAAAACGAACCGGATGCGTATTTTGTATGTTCGGCATAACGCAAGACCCCGAGAGATATTTGGTATTAAAAAAAGAAGAGCCAAAGAAATACGATTATGTAATGCGTGGAGGTAAGTTTGATGATGAAGGAATGTGGATTCCTCACAACGGATTGGGTTACAAATTTGTGATTGGCTGAACGAACACGGCAATTTAGGAATTAAATATTGACCTTGAATTTGCCGTTTTAAGCAAAATACATTTTACCCTACCGAATACCCGAATCTGAAATAAAAATGGATTGTGGGGCAAGTTAGGGGGATTGGAGAGGGATATGGGCTATAACCTTAGCCAAGTTAAGGCAATAGAATCTACAAACAAAAAAAAATTGCTTGCGGCAAACCCGAAATTGAACGACCGAAGCGGAATTTACTTTCTGACAAGGACAGACGAGGATGGAATCAGCTATTTTTACATAGGTCAAGCAAAACACATACTCACAAGATTAGCACAACATCTTGTCGGGTATCAGCACATAGACCTCAGTTTGAAAAAGCGGAAATTGTACTCCGAGGACAATCCTTACGGTTGGAAAGTCAATGCGATTAACTACTTGCCTAAAGAACTTGACGAAATGGAACGCAAGTGGATTTTGGAATACACCAAAAAGGGGTATCAACGGCGGTATAACAAAACCGCAGGCGGTCAAGATAGCGGAAAAGAACAAGTAAATGAGTATCGACCTGCAAAGGGCTACCGGGACGGACTTGTTCAAGGTCGGAAGAACGCAAGCCGTGAGATTGCCAACCTTTTTGAGAAGCATTTAACAGTTTCACGCAAGAGCGAAAAGCCGAACAAAATCCAAGAAAGAGCGTTGGAAAAGTTTAATGAGTTTTTGGAGTTTTATAAGACGGAAAGCGAGGGATAGCATGGTTAAATACACCGATGAATGCGTAGATTGCAAATCTTTGGGCTTGCCTTGCTACGGACGGAATTGTTCTAACCGCCATGTTGCACATCTTTACTGCGACAAATGCAAGCATGAGGTAGACACCCTTCGCAACTACAACGGCGACCAATGGTGCGAGGAATGTATTCTGAAAGAATATGACGAAGTGGAGGTTGAGGAATGACAAAATGCAAATCGTTTCAAGAAGTCATGGACGATATGAACAACGGAGTTTACGATTTCACAAAAAAA
>CAYXPV010000013.1:0-13983 GCA_964467285.1 uncultured Oscillospiraceae bacterium | reverse complement strand
CAGTCATAGCTTTTCAGCGTACGGCAGGGCTTGTTCCCGACGGAGTTGTAGGCAGACAGACCTGGGATGAACTCTACAGAGCCTATGACGGTGTAAGGAATACGGTGCTGATACCCGACATCAATGCACCTTCATATCCCGGAAGCACCATAAGCAGAAGTTAGGGGGTAATTATGGAAGAGGAAATAAGATATATTCAAAGGTTATTAAGGGATATTTCCTTTTACGACGATTCTGTGGAAAGGATAATTCCCGACGGAATATACGGAGAACAGACGGAAAACAGCGTAAGGAGCTTTCAGCGTAATAATAATCTGAGGGAAACAGGCGAAGTGGATAACGACACCTGGGACAGATTGGTTGAGGTGCATACCAATACCGTCAGAGAAAATCAAAGACAGGTATGTGTACAGGTTATAGATGAGCTTGCCATTCCCATTGAGGTGGGAGAGGCAGGTGGCAGCGTTTATGTAATTCAGGCAATGATTCTGGCACTATCGGACGTACTGGACAACATTGAACCGGTGGCAATAACAGGCATCAACGACAGAGCAACTCAAAACTCCGCCACCCAGATTATGATATTGTCCGGACTTGAACCTACAGGAAGCCTTGATAGGAATTTTATCAATGCTCTTTCGGAGCTTTATATGGTGTATGTTACGCAAGACAATGTGAAAAACCTTCGGTAACCGAAGGACACTCTTTTGCATATAATTAGAATAGGGGGATTGCGTTGCACAGGCTTCGTAGGTTATTTAATTTTAAAGGTGGCGAGGGAATGTTTCGGTGTCCTATAGGCAGAAATTGTCTTGTAGCCGGTATAATGGGATTTGTGGCAGGACTTCTTATGGCATTTTTCCTTCCGCCTACGGCTATTGTTGTGGTGGAATGTGTGCTCATAACAATCCTGTGTATCCTTTTGAAAAGAAGATAGGAAAGGGTGTCTTAGATGAAGGTTGTGGTACTTACTTTGCCCCGGTTTGCAAGGGGTTTTCTGAAAAAGATATTTAAAATAAGCTGAAGGTACAGCAAAATAAAATAAGGACACCGCATATGCGATGTCCTTATTTTAATTAATAATGTTATAATACGATAATTATATAGCCTTACCTGCTTTTAAAGTTCTTAAGCAGCTTGTGCAAATGTTCATCTTCTTAGATGTACCGTTAACAACAGTTCTAACGGGTCTTACATTAGCTTTCCATGTTCTGTTGGATCTTCTGTGAGAGTGGCTTACTTTGATGCCGAAAGCAACACCCTTACCGCAGATTTCACACTTTGCCATTTATATGCACCTCCTATTGATAATCCAATCAAATACTATACTTTATGGGTTGTAATACGATGCTTACAACCTCCCTTAAAATTGCACGGTCATAAACACAAGGTATATTGTATCAAAAAAAACTGCGTTTGGCAAGTCTTTTTTGAAAATATTTTAATAAAATTGTAAAAAAATTCAATTAAAAAGTAAACAAAGGGCTTTTTTTATTGAAAGTGACTACATTGACTCTTCCTGAGCCGCTTTTCTTGCCTTGGTTATTTTCTTTGCCAAACGCAATCTGTAGCAGAAAGCGTTGATTGAACCGCCGAAAAGTATAACGAATGCGGATATATAAACCCATGTTATAAGAACGATTATACTTGTAAGGGAGCCGTAGATTAAGTGGTATGTTCCAAAGGAGTTTACATAGAATGCAAATCCGTAGGAGGCAATGCACCACGCAAGGGTAGTAAGAGCAGCACCTGCAGCAACCGCTTTGGTGGAAAGCTTTTTGTTGGGCAGGTTTTTAAACATCAGCAGTATGGTAACGAAAATTACAAGTATCGTTATTAAGTAGCAGGCATAGGTCCACACGTCTTCATGGCTTAAGAAAGGAATGTAGTTTGTATATTCCAAAAACAACTGAGTTCCTTCGCCGAAGATAATGAGGGCAAAGCTCATAATTACAAGGATAATTATAAATATGGAGTACAGAAGGCACATACCCTTCATACGGAAATATCCTCGGGTTTCCTTCACCTCGTAAAATCGGTTAAGGGCTTTTGTAATGGTGGTTATAACGCTGGTCATATACCATAGGCCGAAAACAGCCGCTGTAATAATAATGGGTAAAGACTGTTTGAAGTTCAGCAATATGGAGGTAATCATATTTTCCATATCTCTGGGGAGATAGGTGATTACGTTTAAAAGCATATTCTTCATACTGTCGCTTATCTGTGTGGCTATGACAAACAAAAGTATAAAAAACGGAAACAGCGCCGTCAAAAGATAGAAGCTCATTTCCGCGGTAAGTCCGAAGGTGTCGTGCTTGTCCATTTTCCTAAGGTACATAGCCGTGATTTTAACTATACCGTGTTTCTTTTTATTCATTGGGTTATTACCTCATCAGGTCACTAATAAATTCATTGATTACTCTAACTATTATATAATATCCGCGAATAAAAATCCATACTATAGTTTTCGGCAAAATAAACAAAAAAATAATAGAATATAGTGCAAAATTCACATACAATTAATTTGGGTTTTATGTTATAATTAATGTGTATAAGTATTTTTAGTTTTCTTTTAATGTTTTTAATTTTCAATTGTAAGGAGTATGTTTTATGTCTGAAACCGGGAATATCCCCACACTTTCTTCTCTGCGTGAGCAAGCCAAAGCTCTCGGCATCAAATCGGTGTCAAAGCTTAGAAAGAGCGAGCTTGAAGAAGCAATAAACAAAGCACGGGAAAATAAGGAACCCCCTGCCAATGAAGTCCGCGAGGAGAAGGCACCCAAAGATAAAGCAGAGTCGCCCAAGGAAAACAACACCACAGAGGTTAAGGGTATTTTGGAGATTCACGCCGACGGATTCGGTTTTTTAAGAGGTGACAATTATCTGACCACGCCTGATGATGTGTATGTACCGCCCACCCAGATAAGACGCTTCAATCTTAAAACGGGAGATTATATCTACGGCATTGCCCGTCCTGCAGGCGAAAGTGAACGTTTTGATGCTTTAATATATGTTAAGTCCGTGAACGGTGATACCATAGACAAAACCTTAAGACGTAAGCCCTTTGAATATCTTACGCCGGTTTATCCCAACGAAAGACTGAGGCTGGAAAACGGCTCCGATGACTACGCCGTAAGAATTATAGACCTGCTGGCTCCCATAGGTAAGGGACAGCGAGGTATTATAGTGGCTCCACCCAAAACGGGTAAGACAACCCTTCTTAAGAGCATTGCTAACAGCATCAGTAAAAACAACCCCGAGGCAAACCTTATAGTTCTTCTTGTGGACGAAAGGCCCGAAGAGGTTACGGATATGAAGCGTTCCATAGACGGGGAAGTAATATACTCTACCTTTGATGAACTTCCCGAACACCACATAAAGGTTGCAGAAATGGTTCTGGAGAGAGCCATGCGTCTTGTGGAACACGGCAAGGATGTGGTTATACTTTTAGACAGTATTACAAGACTTGCAAGGGCTTACAACCTGACCATACCTTCTACGGGCAAAACCCTGTCCGGCGGTATAGACCCCGGTGCGCTCCACAAGCCAAAGAAGTTTTTTGGTGCCGCCAGAAATATCGAAAACGGCGGAAGCCTTACCATACTTGCCACAGCACTTATAGAAACAGGCAGCAGAATGGACGACGTAATATTTGAAGAGTTCAAGGGTACCGGCAATATGGAAGTACACCTTGACAGGCGCCTGAGCGAAAGAAGGATTTTCCCTGCCATAGATATATACAAATCGGGCACCCGTAAAGATGAGCTTATACTTTCCCCACGGGAAAAGGAAGCCGCCTGGGCTGTGCGAAAGTCCCTCAACAACAATCCTCAGGAAGTTGCCGAGAACATAATAAACAGTGTAATACGAACCAAAAATAACAGCGAGCTTATAGCTAAGCTCAGTAAAAGGTGAAATTTATGACAAAGAAACCCAAAAAAGTATTGTCCAAATCAAAGGCGGACAAGATAAGAAACAAAAGTAACAACAAAAATTTGGAGATAACAGCAATCTGTCTTGCGGCACTGAGCATAATACTGTTCCTTTGTGTATATACAGAGTCAGCAGGCAGATTGGGACAGGTTGTGTCCAACGTATTCTGCGGAGTATTTGGTATAGGTGCATACATCATTCCCGTAATGGTTGTGGGTATGGTAATACACTTTTTTGCATCCAAAGCAATGGATAAAAAGCGTACATACATTTTGCTTTCCGTGGCACTTGTGGATGTGATGGCACTGAGCCATGTGTTGTTTGCCAACAAGGAAAGTCTTAATAACATATACAGCTATAGCTGTGAGAATCTTCTCTCCGGCGGTATTATAGGTGCTGCCATCGGCACACCGCTTGTGTCTGTTATGGAAACACTCTGCACTTCAATAGTACTCTTTGCCATACTTGCAATACTTCTCGTTATTGTGTTCAATGTATCTTTTACCGCAATGGTTGGAGCTATGTACAGAGGTATAAAGAAGCTCTTTACCTCTGCCAAGGAGGAAGCTGACGAAGCAGATGATGAAGAGGAAGAGAAGCCCAAACGTAAGGCTAAGACTGCACCGGTAGTTGACGATGACATTCCTTATCCCGAGCCTCCCCCCGAGAAGGAGTACTGGACATCCGAAGAACTTGAGGAAATAATCGGCGAAGAACCCGAAATTAATATATACAACGATAAATCCTCCGATGAAGATTCTGAAAAGATTGTAATATCCGATGATGAAAGACAGAGTCTGCACGATGAAATAGAGAATGAAATTGCCGAAAATGATGAAGTAATGGTGTATAACTATCCTTCATTGGATTTACTTGAAGCTCCCGACAATACAGGTGTAAACGGAGATATGAGTAAGGAACTCAGGGAAAACGCCAACAAGCTTGTGGAAACCTTAAAGAGCTTCCACGTAGATGCACAAGTTGTGGAAATAAGCTGCGGTCCTACCGTAACACGCTATGAGGTTAAGCCTGCGGCAGGTGTCAAGGTAAATCAGATTACCAGTCTTTCCAAGGATATAGCCTTAAAACTTGCGGCAAAGGGCGGTGTAATGATTGCTCCCGTTCCCGGTAAATCCACAATCGGTATAGAGATTGCCAATGCCAACCCCAGCAAGGTAACCCTTCGTGAGGTTATTGAATCCGAAGAATTTAAAAATCACAAGTCAAAGCTTGCAGTAGCCCTCGGTAAGGATATAAGCGGCGCCCCTGTCATTATGGACCTTGCAAAGATGCCCCATCTTCTTATAGCAGGTGCTACCGGTGCAGGTAAGTCCGTATGTATCAATACGCTTATAGTGAGCCTTATGTACAAGGCAGATCCCAGCGAAGTCAAGCTTGTTATGATTGACCCCAAGCAGGTTGAACTGGGTGTATACAACGGAATACCCCAC
This sequence comes from uncultured Oscillospiraceae bacterium, assembly GCA_964467285.1. Lineage (GTDB taxonomy): Bacteria > Bacillota > Clostridia > UMGS1810 > UMGS1810 > RGIG8748. The sequence continues at coordinate 8,599 of CAYXPV010000013.1, read as the reverse complement.
CTGCTTATTCCTGTTGTAAAAGATGCAAAGAAAGCCACGGGTGCACTTTCCTGGGCTGTACAGGAAATGACAGAGCGTTACTCCACATTTGAAAAACACAATGTGCGTAATATCCAGGGTTACAATGCTCTTATGGAAGAAGAGGGAACACCCGAAAACAAGATGGCATCTATAGTGATAATTATCGACGAGTTTGCCGACCTTATGATGGTGGCTCCCGGTGATGTAGAAAACTACGTGTGCCGTATAGCACAGCTTGCCAGAGCCGCAGGTATGCATCTTGTAATTGCTACCCAGCGCCCTGTAGTTAAGTTCATTACAGGTAATATCAAGGCAAACGTTCCCAGCCGTATATCCTTCATGGTTGCAAGTGCCAAGGACTCTATGACCATTCTTGATATGGGTGGTGCAGAAAAACTGGTTGGTAAGGGCGATATGCTCTATATGCCCGTAGGCGAAACCAAGCCTGCCAGAATGCAGTGCGCCTTTGTGTCTGATGACGATGTTAAATCTGTAGTTGCCGCAGTTACCGAAAACTGTGAAGCGGTTTATGATGCCACGGTTATAGAACAATTGGAAAAAGATGATGAGTACAAGCCCGACGGTGATGACCCCGGCGATGCAGATGAACTCCTTCCCGAAGCTATAGAAATGGCAGTAGACAGCGGTCAGATATCCACATCCCTTCTTCAAAGACGTTTCCGCATAGGTTACAACCGTGCCGGAAGCATCATAGACCAAATGGAAGCAAGGGGAATTATATCCGGTCTTGACGGCAACCGCCCCAGACAGGTGCTTATAACAAGAGATCAGTACAACGAAATGCTTATGAAATAAACGTTGTTTGGAGTAATCTATGAAAAAAAGAAGTCTTTTCATATTGTTTGCAATCTTAGTTTTTATAAATTGTGTCGGAATCACCGGGTTTTCAAATGACAGTACCGAAAACGGTAAGAGTTATTCTATAGATTCGGCACATTTTGATATAGTTGTCAATAAAGACGGTAGTGTGGACATTACCGAAACCTATGTGGTAACTTATAAAGAAGGACTTTTCTACAGGTTTCATAAGACATGCTTTGCCGATTCCGATAAACCCGAAGAGGTAATATCGGGTTTTGAGGTGCTGAAAGCATCTATCAACGGAACAGTATGCAAAGAAAATGATTTTTACCATAGCTCCGGAAATTATGCATACAAAGTGTCCGGTTACGGAGATGAAAAGGAAATCCAATGGTTTAAAAACTTCTACGATGAAACCGTAGAGTATAAGGTCACCTACAGGAAATATGATGCCGTAAAGTGTGTTGACGGAAAGTATTATACTGTGACAAACCGTTTAATCAGCAAGGGTTTTAAAAAAACCATTGATAAAGTTTCGGTGAATTTAAGATTGCACGATTCTTTAAAAGGTGAAATATATGTAGACGATACCTGCAAGGGATTGGTAAATATGGACAGGTCGCAGATAAATGCTTACTTGAGCCGTGGACTTTTCATTGTAAGAGCGAGGATAGACGGTTGTGATTTTCAAAACCTGTCTCCTGAATCCAACATATCGGAAGATGACCTTGCAGATAATGTCAATACAACAATTTGGACACTTGTTGTTGCGGTATGGTTTGTTGAGTTGTTGGTGATACTTTGCATTTATGTACGAAAAAAGAAAATCCTTGTAACGTTTTTTGTGTTATCTGCAATATTTGGAAACATTCTGTTTTTGATGTCATTTAACGGTGTGCCATACTATATGTATGTACTCAATGCAGCTTTGGTTGCGGAAGGAATATTTAGCATTTATGCGGTTAACCGTATTGTATATGATAAAAACAAAGTTTCTTTGGAGTCAGCCGCAGACAAAACAATAGAGTTTTGGGCGCCTCATTATTTCTCGGATGAAGCCTTTGCAGCTTATTTCGGATTGAATGTTTTTGCCAAATTCTATATGTATTTGGCATCAACCATAAACAGCGGTATAACAACACTACGTGATGAAAAGGGAGAATTTTGGATAAATTTAAAAAAATGCGATACTGCAGAAAAGGTCGCTTTTTACAACCTTTGCGAGGAACTTATATGTCAGGGAACCGAAACGGAAAAAGAAACATATTCCCTGGTTAAACTAAGCAGAGAAATAATCAAAAACAGTAAAAGTGCAAAGAAACAAGTTAAAGCATTTATAAAAAATGTACGGGCAAAATCCAAAAGAGGTTTATCTTTTAAAATGAAATGCAGGTTTTATTTGGATTTGTTATTTTTGAAATGGTTTTTCGCACAGGAAAAGCAAAAGTTCGTTTCTTTTTCACGACTTATAAAAACCGATGCAATTAAATCTAAGTTGGCTTATTGTCGTGGAATCAGCGTAGAAAGCATAAAAAATCAACATGATTTGAACGTAAGACTGGAACGCCATACTTCCATGGCGGCATTAGCGGCGTTGGGTGGTATGGCAATAGTAGCCGGCGGTTTCAAAGTGGAATGGAATAATGACAAGTCACGCAAAGGTAGTTCAGCATCGAACTCAAGCGGTTCATCCTGCTCTTCTTGTTCTTCTTGCTCATCCTGCTCATCTTGTTCATCCTGTTCAAGCTGCTCGTCTTGTTCAAGTTGCGGAAGCTGTGGAGGTGCCGATTGATGAATAACCCAAAGTTTTTTCTGCAATGGCATATTACCCATCTTTGCAATCTGAGATGTACCCATTGTTATCAGGAGGAGTACAACAATCATATGCCCAAAGAGGATTTTTATGCCGCTTTGGATAAGTTTGAAGAATACATTAAGGACAAGCCCCTGAACGGTCAGGTAAATCTTACCGGGGGCGAACCTTTGCTCCATCCGGATTTTTTTGAATTTGCAGGGGAAATACGAAGAAGAGGCTTTCACCTTGCCATACTTACCAACGGTACCCTTATAGATGAAGAAACAGCAAAGAAGATAAAAGAACTTTCACCTGTGTTTGTGCAGGTGAGTCTTGACGGTATAAAAGAGAGTCACGATAAAGTTCGCGGTGAAGGTAACTTCGATAAGGCTCTTTGGGGTATAGATAACCTGAAACGCCACGGTGTGAGGGTTTTGGTGTCTTTTACCGCCCAGAAGGACAATTACCGAGATTTTTCAAAGCTTGCCAAGGTTTGTCGCAAACATTCGGTAGACAAGCTCTGGTGGGAAAGAGTAGTTACCTACAGTCCGGAAGATGCCCGGGAAAAAGCCCTTACTACCAATGAATTTAAAAAAATGGTAAAGCGCTCCGTAAGGCTAAAACGTTTTTACGGTATTATGAAATACAAAACCGAAATTTCCAATCAAAGGGCATTGCAATTTGCCGGTACAAGGGATTGCGGATATGTTTGCGGTGCAGGAGGGAATCTTATTATATTCCTTGCTGACGGTTCTGTAATGCCTTGCCGAAGGCTTCCCTTTGTAATAGGCAACATCAAAGACAATGACCTGGAAACCATAATTTCCGAAAGTGAGGTTATGCAGGAATTAAAAGACTTTTTTGCACCGCCGGAATGCCTGGTGTGCAAGGAGTTTGAAAGATGCCGCGGCGGTGCCAAGTGCATTACCTATGCCCAAACCGGAAACTGGCGAAAAAAAGACATTAACTGTTTTATAAAATATTAGGGCAGACTGATAATAGTTTAAGGAAGTAGATTTATGTCAAACAAAGGCTTTCTTCCCGTATGTAGGGAAGATATGGAAAAACTTAATATTGAGCAGCTTGACTTTGTTTATGTGTGCGGAGATGCCTATGTGGACCACCCCAGCTTCGGTCACGCAATTATATCCCGTGTGCTGGAAAGTCACGGCTACACCGTTGGTATAATATCTCAGCCGGACTGGAAAACTGCCGATGAATTCAAAAAGTTGGGGAAACCCAAGTATGCTTTCCTTGTGGCGGCAGGTAACATAGACTCTATGGTAAATCACTACACCGTCAACAAAAAGCCCCGTTCCGAGGACTCCTATTCCCCCGGAGGTAAGGCAGGTTTAAGACCGGACAGAGCAACTATTGTGTACTGCAACCGTATACGGGAAGCTTACCCCGGTATACCTATGATTATTGGCGGTATAGAGGCGAGCCTCAGACGTTTTGCTCACTATGATTATTGGGACAACAAGGTGCGCCGTTCCATACTCCTTGACACCCGTGCCAACGTGCTTATCTATGGTATGGGTGAGAAGGCAATAGTTGAGCTTGCCGATGCACTTAAAGAAGGTAAAACCCTTTCCGACACCAACGTAGACGGTTGCTGCTATATTCGTAAATCCCTTGAAAATATGGGGGATTATATAGAAATACCCTCCTGCGAGGAGGTTCAGTCAGACAAGAGAAAGTATGCCGAGGCAACAAAAATACAGTTTGACAATCAGGACCCCATACACGCAAAACCTTTGGTGCAGAAGCACTACGACAGGTATCTTATACAGAACAAACCAATGATGCCTTTAAACACCAAGGAACTTGACGGGGTGTATGCCCTTCCTTATATGCGTACCTGGCATCCCATGTATGACGAGGCAGGTGGAGTTCCTGCAATAGAAGAGGTTAAATTCAGTATTGTAAATAACCGCGGATGCTACGGTCAGTGCAATTTCTGCGCTCTTACTTTCCATCAGGGAAGGATAGTTCAGTCGAGAAGTGAAAAGTCGGTTTTAAACGAAGCAAAGAAGATGGTATGGGACCCTGATTTTAAAGGGTATATACACGATGTAGGGGGACCTACCGCTAATTTCTACGGTCCCGGCTGTGACAAGCAGATGGAAAAGGGAACCTGCAAAAATAAGCGTTGTCTTTATCCAAAGCCCTGTGCAAATCTTAATGTTACTCACAAAAAGTATCTTGAGCTTTTAAGAAAGCTCCGTGCCATTCCCGGTATTAAGAAGGTTTTTGTGCGTTCGGGTATACGCTATGATTATCTTATTGCGGATAAGGACGATACCTTCTTTAATGAGCTGTGTGAGCACCATGTATCCGGCCAGCTTAAGGTTGCACCGGAGCATATATCCGACAATGTTCTGAAATATATGGGCAAGCCGGGAAGAAATGTTTACGACAGATTCAGCGAAAAGTTCTATAAGATAAATGAAAAAATAGGCAAGAAGCAGTTCCTTGTGCCGTACCTTATGTCAAGTCACCCGGGTTCAACACTTCACGATGCCATAGAGCTGGCGCTTTACATCAAAAAGCACAATCTCCACCCGGAGCAGGTGCAGGATTTTTATCCCACTCCCTTTACCATATCCACCTGTATGTTCTACACAGGGCTTGACCCCTTTACCATGGAAGAGGTTTATGTACCCAAGGACCCGGAAGAAAAAAGAATGCAAAGAGCGCTTCTTCAGTTCAGAGTGCCGGACAACATACCCCTGGTGATAAAGGCTCTAAAAAAAGCAGGCAGGGAAGACCTTATAGGCTATGACAAGGATTGCCTGGTAAGACCTTTAAGAAATGAAAGACAGAATAATTATCAACATAAAGGAGAACGAAAAAATGTATCAGATTTTAGACGGAAAAAAAGTTTCCCAAAGAGTAAAAGACGAACTTAAGGAGCAGGTAATTGCTCTTAAAGAAAAAGGCATAGATCCCGGACTTGCAGTTATTATAGTGGGTAATGACAGTGCCTCCAGAGTGTACGTTAACAACAAGAAAAAGGCTTGCGAGTATATCGGCATCCGTTCCGAAGAATATGCACTTCCCGAAGAAACTACACAGGACGAGCTTCTTGCGTTGGTAAAAGAACTCAACGAAAGAAAGGATATCCACGGCATACTTTGTCAGCTTCCTCTTCCCAAGCACATAAACGAGGAAACCATTCTTTATGCCATAGACCCCAAAAAGGACGTGGATGCGTTCCACCCCGTAAATGTGGGCAAGATTATGATTGGCGATTTTGACTTCCTGCCTTGTACACCTGCAGGTGTTATGGATTTAATTGAGGAATCCGGCATTGACCTTACAGGTAAGGAATGTGTGGTTATAGGCAGAAGTAACATTGTGGGTAAACCTCAGGCTATGCTTCTTCTCCACAAGAATGCTACCGTGACAATATGTCATTCAAAAACAAAGGACTTAAGAGAAGTCTGCAAGAGAGCAGATGTACTTGTGGTTGCCGTGGGCAGAGCCAAGATGGTGGATGCTTCCTACATTAAGGAAGGTGCGGTTGTTATAGATGTAGGTATGGATAGGGACGAAAACGGTAAGCTTTGCGGTGACGTTGATTTTGAGTCTGCTTGCACTGTGGCAGGAGCCATTACCCCCGTACCCGGCGGTGTAGGACCCATGACTATAGCAACTCTTATGAGAAATGCGGTTACTGCGGCAATTAAGCAAAGTGAATAATAAAAAGGATGTGTGTTTAATGTCAAGAACAGTTAAAATTGGTATTATTGGTTGTGGAGGTATTGCAAATGGTAAGCATATGCCGTCTTTAAGCAAGATAGACGGTGTTCAGATGATAGCTTTTTGCGATATTATTCCCGAGAGAGCTCAAGCGGCAAAAGAAAAATTCGGTACTCCCGATGCAAAGGTGTACAGCGACTACAAAGAGCTTTTGAAAAATGAAGAAATCGAAGTTGTCCATGTTCTCACACCCAACAGAGAACACGCAGATATGACCGTGGATGCACTTCATGCAGGAAAGCACGTAATGTGCGAAAAGCCCATGGCAAAAACTGCTGCCGATGCAAAAAGAATGTTGGATGCCGCCAAAGAAACAGGCAAAAAGCTTTCAATCGGCTATCAGCACCGTCAGAAGCAGGCAAGTATCTTTGCAAAAAAATATGTGGATGAAGGCAGACTTGGCGAAATATATCACGCAAATTGTATTGCAGTGAGAAGAAGAGGAACTCCCAACTGGGGAGTATTCCTTGACGAAGAAGCACAGGGCGGCGGACCTATCATCGATATTGCAACTCATTCTTTGGATTTGACCTTGTATCTTATGAATAACTACGAGCCCGAGCTGGTTATAGGTAAAACTCACAAGAAGATTGAGCACCCCGAAGAAGGAAACATCTGGGGCGATAACGGCGTTAGCACAAGTAACCTTGAAGACTCGGCATGTGCATTTATCCGTATGAAAAACGGTGCTACAATTATGCTGGAAACAAGCTGGGCATTGAATACCGATGCTCCCATAGATGGTGCAAGCACAATTCTCTATGGTAGCAAGGAAGGTCTTGCAATCCGCGAAAACGACCTTAAAATCAATAAGATTGAATTTAACAAGCCTGTTGTGGTAGATGTTGAACTGGGTGCAGGCGGTGTTGATTTCTATGAGGGCGAGTCTACCATTCCCCAGGAAGTAGAAGCTGCAAATTGGATTAAAGCCATTGTGGAAGATAAGGACCCCGTTGTAAAGCCCGAACAGGCGTATGTTGTTTCGCAGATTCTCGAAGCTATATACACATCCTCCAAAACAGGAATACCTGTGATGTTTGATTGATATTTAATATACCCATGCAAAGACCAACCCCACGAAAGGGTTGGTCTTTTGTGGTTGCATTAGTAAATTTTGGTTTATCGGTGTGAGAGATGTAAAAAAAGCGCAGACCGCAAAAAAGGAATGGTACGGTAAAACAGCACAGATTAATGTAGGGCAGGGGCTTGCTCCTGCCGTTGGATTGTAGGGACCGGCGCCCCCCCGACGGTCCTTTAATTCGAGTATCATCTGTCTTTTAGGACCGCCCGGAGGTCGGTCCCTACATAATATCTTTACCTATGCAATAATCAAAAGCGAGTACGTAATTGAGATCCTTCGACTTCGTTTCACTCCGCTCAGGATGACATTTATGGGGCTGTATCAGCCCCATAAATGTTAATTTGCCTACAAATCACAAAATATTGCATTTTTATAAAAATATCGGTTGACATATTTACAAAAATAATATATAATGTATATTGGATTATGTTGGGGTGGGATTGTTTCAATTTTACGACTTTTTCATTGAATAGATCCTTACTTTCGATGTAGCCACTATGTTTAAGGTTTTGAAATTATGCAATAAAAAATATACAGAAAAGGAGGTTAAATGATTCTTTATGCCAATAACAATGACAACGTTAATAATTTCCGCAGCTGTTGCATTAATCGTAGGACTTGCCGTAGGATTTATATGCAGAAGAATAATTGCGGAAGGTAAAATAGGCGGAGCTGAAGAAAAAGCCAAGCAGATTATTGAAGATGGCAAGAAAACAGCAGAAACCAAAAAGAAAGAAGCTTTGCTCGAAGCTAAGGATGAAATCCATAAGAGCAGAACAGAGTTTGAAAAAGAAATTAAGGACAGACGTGCCGAAATGAACCGTCAGGAAAGACGTGTTCAGCAGAAAGAAGAATCCCTTGACAAAAAGGCAGATTCTCTTGAAAAGAAAGATGAGCAACTTAACAAAAAGCTCAAAGAAGTAGATGTACTTAAGGAAGAAACATTAAAGGTTAAGAACGCACAGCTTGAAATACTGGAAAGAATATCCGGTCTTTCGGTTGAAGAAGCTAAGTCTTACCTTCTTAAGAACATAGAGTCTGAAGTCAGACACGAAGCTGCGATAATGATTAAAGATATCGAATCGCAGGCAAAGGAAGAAGCCGACAAAAAGGCT
>CAYXPV010000012.1:0-14098 GCA_964467285.1 uncultured Oscillospiraceae bacterium | reverse complement strand
TAAGTATACCATACCAAAACATAAAAGTAAAGTTTAAAATGTTACAATACACTACGATGTATTGAGCCAAACTTTGCGGTCGCACTTTAGTGCGACCTGATAGCGGTGAGAGATAGGAAAAAATGATGCAGAATGTTCAAACCGAACCCAAGCGTAGCGCCGGGTGGCAGCCCGAAGCTGTACGAGGGTACAGCGAGAGGTGAGGTTTGGACAGAGCAAAAAGGAACATACGATAAAGAAAACGCTTCAGGCGTTTTCTTTCCTTTAATACGGCAGGAGCAAGCCCCTGCCCTACATTTAATTATATATTTCCTATTCCTTTTTGCGGTCTGCGTTTTTTTACATCTCTCACACCGACAAACCAAAATTTATTTGGCACAGTCTTGACATTATAATGAAACAGTATTATAATATATTTTGTCGTTTTTGGTTTAGTTTAACTAAACTTTAAACTTAATATTATGTGCTAATACATTTACTAAACTTTTGATTTAAAAATACCAAAATAATTCAAAGAAAAAGGGGGGCGACAAATGCCGTATATACAAGGGCATTTGAAGGCTATGGAAATCGGAAGTAAACTTAAGCGATTAAGAATCAAAAACAACTTAACTCAGGAGGAACTGGCAGACCGATGCGAGCTTTCCAAGGGATTTATATCTCAGATTGAGCGTGATTTGGCGTCACCTTCAATTTCTACCTTGTCCGACCTTTTGCAGTGTCTGGGTACAGACCTTAAGGACTTTTTCAACGATGCCCGTGATACGGATGTTGTTTTTACTAAGGAAGATGTCTTTGTAAAAGAAAACAAAGAGGATGGTAATGTGGTTGAATGGATAGTTCCAAATTCCCAGAAACACGATATGGAACCTATCATCATAACCCTTCTTCCGGGAGGCAGTTCCTATGTGGATGATCCTCACGACGGTGAGGAGTTCGGATTTGTTTTGTCGGGAAGTGTTACTCTTCATCTTGGCAGTGAGAAATTCAAAGTGAAAAAGCACGAAAGTTTTTATTACAAAACCAACCAGGTTCATTATATTAAAAATAATTCCAAGACAAACGCAATGGTTTTGTGGGTGTCTACTCCCCCTAATTTCTGATAAATACAAATGAAAGGAATACCCAAATGAATCATCTTATAGAAATTAACGGTATCTGCAAAAGTTTTGATGGTACCGAAGTGCTTAAGGATATCAGATTGAACATAAATAAAAATGAGTTTGTTACTCTCCTTGGCCCCAGCGGTTGCGGTAAGTCCACCCTGCTCAGAATTATTGCAGGATTTGAAACACCCTCCGCAGGTGATATCCTTTTTGAAGGAAAGAGTGTGCTGGATGTACCTCCCTACGAGCGTACAGTAAATACGGTATTCCAAAAGTATGCACTTTTTCCCCATCTTAATGTTGCCGACAACATTGCTTTCGGACTTAAAATTAAAAAGCTGGATTCCGAAACCATAAAGAAAAAAGTTTCTAAAATGCTTGAGCTTGTAAATTTGAAGGGCTTTGAAAAGCGTTCCGTAAACTCTCTTTCCGGCGGTCAGCAACAGAGAGTTGCCATTGCACGTGCTCTGGTAAATGAACCTATGGTTCTTCTTTTGGACGAACCCTTGGCGGCTCTTGACTTAAAGCTTCGTCAGTCCATGCAACTTGAACTTAAGAATATGCAGAAAGAACTTGGTATTACCTTTATATATGTAACTCATGACCAGGAGGAAGCCCTTACCATGTCCGACAAGGTCGTGGTAATGAAGGAGGGTACCATTCAGCAAATCGGAGACCCCACCGATATTTACAACGAGCCTCAGAATGCTTATGTGGCAGACTTTATAGGCAAGAGTAATATTATGTCCGGAATTATGAAGGAAGATTGTCTTGTAAACATTTCCGGCGTTGATTTTGAGTGCGTTGACAAAGGTTTTGAAGAGAATGAAGAGGTAGACGTGGTTGTACGTCCCGAGGATATATTCCTTCTCGAAGAAGATAAGGGTAAGATTCCCGGTGTTGTGGAATCCGTACTTTTCAAAGGTGTTCACTATGAAATGGCTGTTATTGCCGAAGATGGAAGAAGATGGATTATTCACGATACCATTTCCTTTGAAGTGGGTCAGAAGATAAGCATATTTGTGAAGCCTTTTGACATTCACGTAATGAAAAAGTCTGTCTGAAAGGGGTGGGATTGTGAACAAAAGAAGTCTTTCCTATCCTCATCTTGTGTGGATGCTCGTATTTGTGCTTGTGCCTATAGGAATAATATTCCTCTACAGCATCAATGTGTATACCACAGGTGCCGAATCCGGTTTTTCTCTGGAAAACTATAAGAATCTTTTCGACGTAACTTATATGAAAATATACGGATATTCCCTATGGACAGCTTTTTTAAGCACTTTGTTCTGCTTTGTTTTCGGATATCCTGCAGCGTACATACTTGCAAAAAGAGACAGCGAAAGGTTAAGAGCAGGCAAGAAGTCAAATACAACCTTTTTACTTCTGGTAATGCCCATGTGGATGAATATGATGCTCAGAACCTATTCTTGGCTCACAATACTTGAAAACAACGGCCTTTTAAACTCCATATTGGATTTTTTCGGTTTCGGAAAAGTAGATATTCTCTACACTACCCCGGCTGTTGTACTGGGTATGGTGTATGACTTTATACCCTTCATGATACTTCCCATATACTCAGTATTGTCAAAAATGGATGTCAGCCTTAAGGAAGCAGCAGAAGACCTTGGCGCAAGTCCCGTAAAGGTGTTTTTTAAAGTCACCCTTCCCATGAGTATTCCCGGTATTGTATCGGGTATTACTATGGTATTTCTGCCCTCTATTACCACCTTCTACATATCCAACATATTTGGCGGAGGAAAAGTAATGCTTGTAGGTAACCTTATAGAACAGCAGTTCCTTGTGGCTTATGACTGGAGCTTTGGCTCTGCTCTTGCCATTGTAATGATGATATTGGTATTTTTATCCATGAAGGTAATGAATCTTGTTAATAAGGGAAACGACCAAATGTCAATGTTTTAAAATGTCAATTTCGTCCGATATTGCCTATTTTAAAAATGTTTAGCGGTAATTTTACGATGCACCAAAATTTGCTGCATCCTGTTTAGGCGGTGATAACATAAATGAAATCAAAATTAAGAAAAGTTCTTGAAAGCATATATATTTATCTTATGTTTTTGTTTTTGTATGTGCCTATACTTGTCCTTATGGTATTTTCCTTCAACGGCAACAAGTCCAGAGGTTCATGGGGTGGGTTTTCTCTTAAATGGTACAAGGAGATGCTTGCCAACGAAGAACTTATAAATGCATTGCAGACTACCTTGATTGTTGGCGTAATATCAGCCATAGTTGCTACTGTTATAGGTACTGCAGCTGCCATAGGCATCAATGCCTACAGAAACAAAAAGATGCGTAAAATTGTAAATGAAGTTACAAATATACCTATGGTTTCCAGCGAATTGGTTACAGGTGTATCCCTGATGCTTCTGTTTATTGCCATAAAGCTTCCCAGCGGTATGCTTACACTTATACTTTCCCACATTACCTTCTGCATACCCTATGTAATAGTTTCGGTTACTCCAAAGCTTATACAGCTTGACAAAAATCTGTATGAAGCTGCAGTTGACCTTGGTGCAAAGCCTTGGCATGCCTTTAAAAGCGTAGTTCTGCCCGAAATTATGCCCGGGATCATAACAGGTCTGCTTTTTGCATTTACCCTGTCTATTGACGATTTTGTTATAAGCTTCTTTACTGCCGGTAATGGTGTGCAAAATCTTTCCATGTATGTATATGCAACCGCCAAGAGGCTTAATCCGGAAATCAATGCTTTGTCTACGGTTATGTTTGTGGTTATGATGCTTCTGCTTTGTATAATAAACAGAAGGTCGTCCAAGGACAAGGATTCCAATGTTCTTTTCCAGTAAGGAGATGCGTATGAAAAAACTATTATCGGTTTTTATGTGCTTTATGCTTGTGATTCCGCTTATGCTTTTAACCGGTTGCGATGACGGCACCGTAACAATAAATGTTTATAATGTAGGTGACTACATAGATGAAGAGGTAATAGCCCTTTTTGAGGAGGAATATCCCGGTATAAAAGTAAATTACGAAACCTTTTACAGCAACGAGGAAATGTATGTTAAAGTAAAAAACAACATAACCTCCTACGACGTTGCTTTTCCTTCGGACTATATGGTAGAGCGAATGATTGCTGAGGATCTTCTTCTTAAGATAGACTACAGCAATGTTCCCAACTTCAAGCATATAGGCGAGGAGTATAAAGGAATTGCATATGACCCCGAAAACGAATACAGTGTTCCGTATATGTGGGGTACAATGGGTATACTCTACAATAAGGATATGGTAGACGAAGAAGACATGCAAAGCTGGGATGCCATATATAACCCTAAATACAAAAACAAAGTATTTATGCTGGATTCCGAGAGAGATATGATTTCCATAACTCTTAAAAGCCTGGGCTATTCCATGAACAGCTATGATGATAAAGAACTCAAAGAAGCAGAAGATAAGCTTGTAGAACAGAAAAATAAGGTTGTAAGAGCATATTGCGGTGATGAGGTAAAGGATAAGATGGTGGGCAACGAAGCGGCCATAACCATTGCCTGGTCGGGAGATGCTTTTTACTGTATGGAGTTCAACGATTCTTTGCGTTATTCCGAACCCAAAGAAGGTACAAACTTGTTTTTTGACAATATGGTAATACCCAAGTATTCAAAACACAAAAAAGAAGCAGAGCTGTTTATTGATTTTATGTGTCGTCCGGAAATAGCCAAAATGAACGCGGACTATATAGGGTATGCCACCGCCAATGCAACAGCCCGTGAAATGCTTGATGACGATATAAAAAATGACCCTCTGCAGTATCCGGATACAACAAACACAGATAAATATGAAGTTTTCAGATACAACCCGGAACTGGCCAAAAAATACAGTAAACTATGGCAGAGAGTTAAGGTAAGATGATGTATTTTACAAAAAAATAACAAAACACTTGCATTTTTTGCCTTTTCAATATATACTATCATAATGTGAGGCACTACGTGTTATTGCCCGAACTTATTTGCGGAGGTGAAATTTATAATGATAATGGAAAAAATCAAGGGAATCCTTGCAGAACAGCTTAACATCGACGAAAGCGAGATTGTTCCCGAAGCTTCTTTTATTGACGATCTGGGTGCAGATTCTCTCGATATTGTAGAGCTTATTATGTCTATGGAAGAGGAGTTTGGTCTTGAAATTCCCGAAGACGAAGTGGAGTCCCTTTCTACAGTTGGTGCTGCAGTAGAGTACATTAAAGCAAATACAAATATGTAATTATATAAAAGAGGTCACAATGACTGATATTAAAACCCTGGAACAAAATCTTAAATATAAGTTTAAAGATATTGGCCTTCTTGAAAATGCGCTTGTACATCCTTCGTATATTAACGAAAGACATATGGAGAGGATTTTTTCCAATCAGCGTCTTGAGTTTTTCGGCGATTCTGTACTTTCTCTGGCTGTTAGTGAGTATATATTTACTCATCTTAAAACTTTCCCGGAGGGCAAGCTTACAGAACTCAGAGCTCGAGTTGTATGCGAGGAATCTTTGGCAAAAATGGCAGAAAAGCTGGATGTGGGTTCTTATCTCATTCTTGGTAAGGGTGAGATAAAGTCCGGTGGCAACACCAGACCTTCCACACTTTCCGACGCTATGGAAGCCATAATTGCAGCGGTGTATCTTGACGGCGGATTTGAGGAAGCAAAGAAACTTGTGTTGGACAATCTTATAGATGACATCAAGGCTTTTTCTTCTGCAGGAGAGGTTTCAATGAATTTCAAGTCTGTTTTGCAGGAGCTTGTGCAGTCCGGGGGAAAGGTTTTGTCGTACGAGGTTGTTGGTGAATCTGGCCCGGAGCATGCCAAGTGCTTTGAGGTTATTGCAATGGTAGACGGCAAAGTGGTATCCAAAGGAAAAGGTACCAGCAAGAAGCGTGCCGAACAGGATGCCGCAAAAGCAGCATATGAAATACTGAAATAAGTTTATAAATAGGACTGTAAATGTAATTTACAGCCCTATTTTTATAATAAATCAATGGGTTGGTGAAATATATGTCAAAGATATATACATCTGCAGAAATGCTTATAGGTAAAACTCCGCTTCTGGAGCTTTGCGGTATTGAAAGAGAGCTTGGTATCAAAGGAAAAATTCTTGCAAAACTGGAATTTTACAATCCCGGCGGTTCCGTTAAAGACAGAGTCGCCGCTGCAATGATTGATGAGGCAGAGAAAACCGGAAGAATTAAAAAAGGTTCTGTAATTATAGAGCCTACCAGCGGAAGTACGGGAATCGGACTTGCCATGGTGGCGGCTCTGCACGGATATAAGGCGGTTATAGTGATGCCGGACAGTATGTCACCGGAGCGTATAAAACTTATGAAGGCTTACGGTGCCGAAGTGGTGCTCACTCCCGGAGCCGAGGGCATGGCAGGTGCCATACAGAAGGCAGAGCAACTGAGCAGGGAATATAAAGACAGCATAATAGCCGGTCAGTTTGACAACCCTGCAAATCCCAAAGTTCATTTTTATACTACAGGCCCCGAAATATTTGAGGATACCGACGGAAAAACCGATATTTTTGTGTCTGCTGTAGGTACAGGGGGAACCATAACAGGTGTAGGAGAGTATCTTAAGTCAAAAAATGCCAAAATCAGGGTTGTAGCGGTCGAACCCAGGGAATCACCTTACCTTAGTGAGAAAAAAGCAGGAAAACACAAAATTCAGGGCATAGGGGCAGGTTTTGTGCCCAAAGTGCTGAACACAAGTGTGTATGATGAGGTGATTACCGTTTCCGATGAAAATGCATTCCACTATGCAAGGCTTGTGGCAAAGACCGACGGAATATTTGCAGGTATATCATCGGGTGCTGCCTTGGCTGCAGCCGTAAAAGTGGCTGAAAGGGGAGAAAATGAAGGTAAAAACATTGTAGTTATTTTCCCCGATTCCGGAACAAAGTATCTTTCCAGCGAACTGATTGAGTTGTAAACAATTTGTGTATTCTGTTGACAGAATGCCCGAACAGGTTATATAATAGTTTACAGATTTCAGATTACAAAGAGGAGAACCGTAATGAATATTGTTGCGTTAATTGTAGGTGTGTTGAGCCTTGTT
Source organism: uncultured Oscillospiraceae bacterium (assembly GCA_964467285.1). Classification (GTDB taxonomy): domain Bacteria; phylum Bacillota; class Clostridia; order UMGS1810; family UMGS1810; genus RGIG8748. Next base: position 6,920 of record CAYXPV010000012.1, on the reverse strand, counting down.
GCATGGCTGGATCCGAAGATAGGCTTTTTTGTGGGATATCTTGCAATTTTCCTGGGCTATGTTGCTTTCAGGAAAGACAAGACCTCTAAGCTTTCAAAGGCGGCTATGATTGTGGGTGCTGTAGGCTTTGGTTTGTCGCTTATAAATTGCTTACTTACAGTTTTTGGTATTATAAAGTTATAAAAACAATGTGGTGTAAATCAATTCTTGGGAATTAATTTACACCACATTTTAATTATAAGTCTTCTTCTCTTGAGGATAGCCCCGAAAGCTGATTTATAGCTTCCTTTAGCTGGATATCTTCATCTTCTGTGTAAAGGGAAAGGGCTTTAGTAAGCTCCATTTTTACCTCCACATCGGGTTTTATACCCACTTTATCAATACATTCACCGGAAGGTGTGTAATATTTGGCGGTAGTTATCTTTACAGCGCTTCCGTCGTTGAAGTTATAAAGTGTCTGCACAACTCCCTTACCGTAGGTTTTTTCACCTACAAGCGTGGCTTTTTTATGGTCTCTTAAAGCTCCTGCAAGAACTTCGGAAGCGCTTGCGGAGTTTCCGTTTGTAAGTACGCACATGGGGAGATTTATGGCTCTCTCGTCGGAGTTATATACCTGAGGATTGCCGGATTTTCCCTTTATTGTGAGTATATTGCCTTCCGGAAGCAGATAGTCGGCGATTTCAACTACGGCTTCAAGAAGTCCTCCGCCGTTGTTTCTTAAGTCAATTATGAGAGATTTTGCACCGGCATCAAGAAGTTTTGCGGCTTCTTCTTTAAACTGTGCACCTGTTTCCTCTACAAAGGAGGATATCTGAAGATATCCAATATTACCTTTCAGCATTTTACCCGAAACGCTTTGAACTACCACTTCTTCGCGGACTGCAGTAAGTGTAAGCTCTTCCTCGCCGCGCATCACCTTTAGGGTTATTTTGTCGCTTTTGCCTCTTTCGTCTATACCTTTGATTATATTGGTGGCCTCGTTAAGAGAATCTCCGTTAACCTTGACATTGTTTACCTCAATCAGTATGTCGCCGGCCTGTAAACCTGATTTTTCGGCAGGACCGCCTTTAAATACATTAAGTACTTCTATCTGATTGTCTTCGTTTTTTGCAACCTCAAGGCCGATACCCTTGTAAGTTCCGTTAAGATCAGCACTCAAGGCTTCCATTTCTTCTTTGGAGAAGTACTGACTGTAGGGGTCGCCGAGACCTGCAACATAACCTCTAAGTGCCATATCGTTGAGCTTGCTCTGATCTACTTCATTGATGTAGCCCTCTTCTATATATGCGTCAATTTGATTGATTTTCTGAGAAAGGTCACCGCTGCCGCCCCCAAACCATCCTGTAATGGATGAACCGAGAGAACCCAGATATGACGACAATGCAGGAAATATTACAAAAGCCGCAAGATACATGGCTGATGTGATTATAAATGTCAGAAATATGGTTAAAGATTTTTTTTGAGGTTTTTGCAAAGTAATCACAACCTTCTTTTATTGATATAAATTTATCGGGATGTAAAAACAAGTTTTACATCCCATAAGTTTTAACAGCTCTGATTTTTACATATTAAGTATATTTAATATCAGTTAAAATATGCCATAGGATTGGTGTGCGAACCATTTTTAAGTACCTCAAAATGCAAATGAGGACCTGTGGACATACCTGTGGAACCGCATTTTGCTATAACCTGTCCACGGGTAACCTTCTGACCTGCAGATACAACCAGGGAGCTGCAATGTGCGTAAAGGGTAGTAAGTCCTCCACCGTGGTCGATTACAACGTAGTTACCGTAACCGCCTGTATTCCAACCGGATATAAGGACAGTTCCGTCTGCTGCGGCATATATGTCTGTGCCATGAGCAGCACCTATATCAAGACCGGTATGAGTTTTAACCTTGCCTGTGATGGGATGAGTACGTGTGCCGTAAGACGACGTAATGTAAGAAGAAGTACTTGGCCATGCAAATGCCCCTCCGCTATATGGGGTGGAGCTTGATGAAGAGCCTGAGGTAAGTCTGGCAATCTCGGCTCTTGCGGCTGCTTCGGCTCTTTCCTGTGCGGCAAGTGCTTTTTCGAACTCGGCAATATCACCGGATATACTGTCAATAATTGCCTGGCTTTCTGCACGTTTTGCTTCAAGAGATGCCATCTTTGCATCGGCATCCGCTTTAAGAGCCACAACGGCAGCTCGTTCGTCTTCCAGTTCTTCTTTCAATAATTTAACCTGCTCGGCATACTCTCTGAGTGTTTTGAGCTTGGCATTATCATATTCGGCAATTTCCTGAACCAAAGCGGCTCTGGTGAGGAAGTCTTCAAAAGAATCTGCCTTTATAAGTATTTCAAGATATGACACGGAACCTCTTTCCAAAAGAAGCTCGGCTCTGTCGCAGTATGATGCGTACTGTCTGTCGCATTCTTCCTGAGCTTTTTGAAGTTCAGTTTCTTTGTCGGCTATTTTGCGGTCGGATTCTGCAATTTTGGCATTAAGCGAGTCAATGTCTGTCTGCAACGCGGCAACCTCACGGTCAATAGATTCTTTTGCTGCAATATTTACCGCCCTTTGATCCTTGGCTTCGTCTATATCCTTTTGCAGTTCTTCCTGCTTTCTCTGAGCTTCGTCAATTTTTTCTTGTGCAGTTTTTGCACCGGCTCCGAATTGGGGTAAAATGGAAATTATGCTTACTGCTAAAAATGCAAGAATTACTACAACGGATAATATTTTGATAATTGCTTTGTTTTTTAACATAGTAACCTCCTTAAGCGGCTGAATTCATCACACCTTAAGGTATTTTCTGATGGAGAAGGCACTTCCGAGAGCACCGATTATTACACCGAGTCCTGCGTAGGAAAGAGCAAATATATCCCAAATTTCTCCAAATTTCAACAGTTCTATAAACTTGACGATTGATTCATCATTGCTTACCGTGTTATAAAGAGCAGAATACAACGAATATGTAACTACAAAGGCAACAACTGCCGATATAAGACCTACAATAATACCTTCAATTACAAAAGGCCATCGTATGTAGGAATCTGTGGCACCTACGTATTTCATAATGTTGATTTCTTTTCTTCTGTTGTGAACAGTCAGTTTAACTGTGTTGGAAATAATAAATATACTTATAAGCATAAATGCAAGAATTATCCAAACAGATATGTTTTTCACGGTTTTTTGGATTGTGTTTATAACCGTAACGACATCCTGACCGTTTCTAACGCTTTTGATTCCGTCAATTTTTTTGAGTTCTGCCGTGATTTTTTCGGTGTCCTCGATGTTTGCAACACTTACATTAAAGGCATCATTCAAAAGGTCATCAGGAAGACCGTCCATTGTTTCAAGTTCTTCTTCGGACATATCGTCTTTAATTTCCTTGAATCTTTTTACACCGCTTTCATATTCAACGGATTCGGTGTATTTGATGTCTGCTATTTCCTGTTCAATCTCTTTGAGCTTTCCTTTATCTTTCTGAGCATCATCTGTAACATAGGCTTTTACCTGACAGGAATCTGCAAGAGTATCGCTTAAGTTGTTGACATTTAATGTAACAACCAAAAACACACCCAACATTATAAGGCAGGATGTAACAACTACAATTGAAGCTATGGTCATAAGACCGTTTTTAAATATACCCGAGAAGGCTTCGGCGATAAATCTGCGTAAATTTCTAAACCACATGAGTATAACCACCTTTCGCATCATCTCTGGTAATGGTTCCTTTTTCTACCACGATAACACGCTTTTGCATACGGTTAACTATACTTTCTGCGTGGGTAGCCATTACAATTGTGGTACCTCTGCGATTGATATCATTCAGAATATCCATTATTTCGGCAGCGGTATCGGGGTCCAGGTTACCTGTGGGCTCATCGGCGATAAGAACCATGGGATTATTAACTATAGCACGGGCAATGGCAACTCTCTGCTGCTCACCGCCGGAAAGCTGGCTGGGGTACATTTTGGCTTTGTGAGCAAGTCCAACAAGAGCAAGTACATTTGGTACGTTCTTGCGAATTTCTTTGGTGGGTGCGCCCACTATTTCCATGGCATATGCCACATTTTCCTGTACGGTTTTGTTGGGAAGAAGTCTGTAGTCCTGGAATACTACACCTATGGTACGTCTGAAGTAGGGGACTTCACGTCTTCTCAGGTCGCAAACGTCAATACCGTTTATCATAATAGAGCCTTCGGTAGCATCTTCTTCTTTCATAATAAGTTTAATAATAGTGGATTTACCTGCGGCACTACTGCCCACGAGGAATACAAATTCACCTTTATCTATTGTGAATGATACATTGTTAAGGGCAGGAAATCCGTTGTCGTATATTTTGGATACGTTTTCAAATTGGATCAAAATAGTTCCTCCTATTTGCAACCGTTTATAACATCAAGTTCTTGTGGTTGCGTTTAAAATACCTGAAACAAATTAAAGTTTCATGGCGTTGGATCTTAGGTATTTGTTAACCATCATAGCAACCTTAAATATGATTGCCTGGTCAAAAATTCTAAGATCAAGACCTGTGATTTTCTGTATTTTATCGAGCCTGTAAACGAGAGTATTTCTGTGTACATAAAGCTGCCTTGAGGTTTCAGATACATTTAAGTTGTTTTCGAAGAATTTCTGAATAGTAAAGATTATTTCCTGATCAAGGTCATCTATGGAACCCTTCTTGAATACTTCTGTAAGGAAAAGTTCGCAAAGAGTAGTTGGAAGCTGGTATATAAGTCTGCCTATGCCCAGATCCTCATAACTTAATATAGACTTTTCGTCATCAAAAACCTTACCTACTTCCAAAGCGACCCTTGCTTCTTTGTAGGAACGTGCAATTTCTTTTACATTATTTATAACAGTACCTATACCTATAACTGCTTTTGCCATAACTTCTGTGCTTATGTTATCGCATATGTTCTTGGCAATGGACTGAAGCTCATTAAGGGAGGCTTCATTTTCCAATTCTTTAACAAGAGCAACGTTGTTTTCGTCAATGCTTACCACAAAGTCACTCTGTTTGTTGGGGAACATACTTTCGATAAGTTCCAGCACGGAAAAGTCAGAAACCTTCTCTGTTTGAATAAGGAACACAACTCTCTTGGAGTCGATGGGAATGTGAAGTTCTGCAGCTTTTGCAAGAATGTCCCCCGGCAAAATGTTGTCCAAAAGGAAGTTCTTGATGAAGTTAAGCTTGTCATGCTTGTCGTCATAGAGTGACTTTGCAGATGAAAAGCTGACTTGCAGAATATCGGAGTAGTTACGTGCAAGGGTGTCATCACCCTTTACAAAGATAATGTAATCTATTTTGCCCATAGATACAATAGGCTTATAGGTAAATCCATTATAAGTAAAGGTGTCTGTATTATCTGCAGTAAAGCTCAAAACGCATTCAAGGTCGTTGTTGCTTATACATGCATCATTGGAAGCCACAACAAAGCCACTATCGGTAATAATACCCAAATCTCTGTTCATAACTTCTTTCATTTGACGGGTCATTTGCTGGAAAAGTCTAACGCTCATCTAATTCACCTCATAAAATCTATATAGATAACTATATAATAAACTTTTTTCGGGAATTTTGCAACAAAGTAAGAAAAAATTAATAATTTAATGTGCATCTTGCACAAAACGATAATATTTAAGTTTAAAAAGATGGCAAAATTGCACAACAACAATGTGAACAGAATGTTAATAGGAATAAAAACAGAAATTGCATATATAATTAAGTAGAAATAAATGGGAGGACGTGCCTTAAAATATGGGATTTAAGGAAATAATAGGATATGTGTTGGGTGTACTTACGGTTTTGGTTGTTTCGGGCGTTTGTTTAAAACCGATGAAGACAGTTGTAAAGTTTCTTGTTAACTCACTTATGGGTATGGGATTGTGCATAGTTATAAATTATGCCTTTTCTTCCTTTGGAATACATATAGGTATAAATCCGGTAACTGCAATAATATTGGGGATGCTTGGTGTGCCGGGGCTTATAATGATACTTATTGCTCAGATATTCTATTGAATAATAAAAAGGAATGTAAATCAATTCGTGTGAATTGGTTTGCATTCCTTTTTTGCGTTTTTATCAGTCTGATGTGTAGGGAAGAAGAGCAACGTGTCTTGCTCTCTTTATAGCAATTGTAAGCTGTCTCTGGTGCTTTGCACAGGTACCGCTGATTCTTCTGGGGAGAATCTTAGCTCTTTCGGATACGTATCTTCTGAGCTTTGCTATATCCTTGTAATCAATTTCTGCAACTTTATCTACACAGAAAGAACAAACTTTCTTTTTGGATTTTCTGCGGAAAGATCTTTCTTCAGCCATTTGTAAAACCTCCTTTATTAATTTAGCGTCTTTTTAAAATCAGAAGGGCAGGTCGTCATCTGCAGGTGCGGGGAAAAATCCGTCATCTGCACCAAAGGAGTTGGTGTTTGCCTGAGGAGCTGCACTCTGGGGTGCGCTGCCTTCTGCCTGAGATTTGCTTTCTACGAAGTTAATTTCGTCACAAACAACCTCAGTAACATAAACTCTCTGACCATCTCTTTCATAGTTTCTTGTCTGTATGGAACCGCATACGCCCACCATACGACCTTTTGAAAAGAACTTTGAAAGAAAATCTGCCTGCTGTCTCCATGCTACGCAGTTAATGAAATCTGCGTCATAGTTGCCCTCAGCGTTTCTGAAACGTCTGTTTACAGCTATTGTAAAGCTACACACGCTTACACCGCTTGCGGTGGTCTTGAGCTCAGGGTCTTTAGTAAGTCTGCCTACCAGAATTGCTTTGTTCATAATTAATCACCGGGCCTTTACTATTTTCTTACTACGATAGTTCTTAAGATACCGTCTGTGATGTTGTATACTCTTTCGAGTTCGGCAATAAATTCAGCCTGGCTTTCGAAATTAACCAAAACATAGTATCCCTCTGTTTTGTAA
>CAYXPV010000011.1:0-14178 GCA_964467285.1 uncultured Oscillospiraceae bacterium | reverse complement strand
TATTTTAGTGTAGTGTACTATAAGTTAAACACACCATGTTCAAATAAATAGTTTAGTTGTTCTGTGGTATAGTTTAGTAGTGTACCTAAAGTTGTAATAAAGTATGAACTCCTAGTAAAAGTTGTACTATTTTGTATATCTATTAATATATTTTCTTTTTGAAATGTAGTTAAAGTTATATTTGATTGTACAAGGGTTTGTATATCTGATTTAGTTTTATAAGAAGTTCTAAGAACTTCTTTGAAAAATGTTGTACTAGGTAGTGTAAGAGCGTTTATACGAGCAAGCTCTTCGGCTTGCTTTTTATCTTGATAAGCTTCATCATTTAAAACATACTCATCCCCATCTAAAATATATTCATCAGTTGTTTCAATTACTTCATCAAGATTATATAAAGTTTTATCTAGCGGAGTTTTTGAATAAAATTTAATTTTTCCTTGTTGATAACCTAAAAACATTATTGTGCCTCACCTTCTGAACCAACTGCGTAGATAAATCTAAAAATATTAACGCTGTTGTACGAACCATAATAAACACTAATTACATCACCTTTTTTGCAAGGCATTATGACGGCACTTTGTCCACTAGAAGCTGGCGATATTGAATTTGCAGTCATTCCATTATTATTATTACGTATAAATACTTGAAAATTCGTAGCGCCTGCTTTCAAGTCACAGACAAACCACCCATTAGCTGGAGCAGTATAAGTTGAACCAGTTGCCCCCAAAGTTAAATCAATATATCTATCAGAAGGCATACCATAGCTACCAATTAAACTTTTACCTTCCGCTGTAAAATTACCAGCGTTTGTATCAACTTTATTAGCTAAGCTTTCTAAAACTTCACTGACAGACAATTGCGCTGTTTCAGCCCAGAATTTTGCACTACCTTCTACATTTTCCTCTGCCGTACCAATAGCCCATTTACGAGTTTGTTCTATATAATCTTGGGATAAAGTTTGTATTTCTGTTATAGACTCATTTCTTGTAACATTTATAGACTCGTTGGAAGATACACGTTTTTCTTCCATTTCGTCTAATGAATTTTGTTTTGTGTCTAAAACTTCTTGTACACTATCTTCTTTTGTGTTTAAAATTTCTGCTACACTATCATCTACTTGTTTAACTATATTTATCCATGATAAATCTGATTTAACATTTCCAACACAGTAGTATAAAAGTTTTGCACTTGATTTTGGTTGAACTGTATCTGAATTACCATAGGTTGTATTAGAGCGTGAAGCATCAAATTTAGGTATATTACCTTTAGTACTTTGACCATCTTCGTTATAACTGGCAGTAGATTGTGTATCTGAATAAAATGCACCATCTCCATATTGTAAATGATTTGTATATGAAGTATATGTGTCAACCACATCGCCTAAAGCAAATGTACCTGTAATATTCGGTAAACCAGCGTCGGTAAATTTATTTACATCAGTTGTATTATCTGTAAATTGTATAAACCATTTATTCCTTGGCAAAAATACACGTTCATTTACAGTATCTATACCATAAAAATCAGCTACACCATACGTTGTATAATATGTGTCTATACTAGCTTTATCAGCTATATCATAGAATTTATGACCATTAGAATGTACTTTAACCGTAACATTGTTTACTGTTTCTGTGCTAGTAGTATTTGTATATTCTTCTAAACATTTTTCATAAAATGTAGGATAACCGTATCTTTCACCAGTTATAGCTTCTTTGTATACATATGTACCTTGTAAAGCCCAACCTAAAGACTCCTCATATGTTAAAACATGGTCAGATATTTTGGTATCAAATAAACCAAAATTTACACCAGTTATATTTTTAATTGTATCTATACCAGCTTCACTTAAATTGCTTAAATCTTTATTTGGTAGTTTACCATAAATTTCGCCCATTGGAAGTGTATAATTTTTATTTTCTTCATCAATTGTAAAATATTCTGTATACCCATTTTCATTAAAAAATTCTGTTAAAAACTCTCTATATTCAGCATTTACAATTTTTGAACCTGTATGAGTTAAAACATAAGGTATTTCTTTTTTTACATTGTTAGCTGTAACATAATCTATACCGTCAATTTTTATAGCACTATTTTTAAGCTCTAAAAGTTGGTTATATCCAATTTCGTCTGTATAAATATCATTAGTCAAATATGCGTTAGAAGCACCTAAAACCTTAACTCCGTCTGGTGCTATATTTACCAATGTTCTACTTAATACGTCATCATAAGATACAGCAAGTTCATCATCAGTGATATAACAATACCAATCTGGTTCAATTTCACCATTATGTAATGCTTGTTGGTATTCTGCTTCTGTACCTTCCCAGTCAAATAAAATATTTTCGTTTACAGTTTTTCTAGCTACCGTAGATATAGTTTTATTATCATTTTCTACAATTGTAACTTTGTCTGGTAAAATTTTGCTACTAATTGTATTAGTAGCGTCTATTTCTATACCTTCGCCTGCCGTTAATTTATCTTGTTTTTGGGCTAAATAAACTGGTGTAACTATACTTGTATTATCAACACCTTCATCTATTTCTTCTTGTGTGGCAATTTTAGCTATACCAGCGTCTATTGTATTGGCGAATGGTATAATTTGCTCTTTATATTTGCCAGCTATAACTTTATTATTATATTTTATTGACATTTATATAACCTATATATTATAAAATTGTATGATAAACTATTCTACAGTTTCAGTAGGCTCTACAGTAGGCTCTACAATTTCTTCTTCTGGTGTAGGCTCTGTTGGTTCAACCTCGCTTGGTTCATCTGTTGGTTCGACTACTTCTGGTTCTACAGTTTCGGTTTCTTCAACCTCTTCTGGTATTTCTGTAGGTTCACTTTCTTCTGGTGCAACTATTTTTGCTACCATTTCTAAGAATTGTTCATCTGTTAGTTCACCATTCGCATATCTAAAAATAAGGTCTAAATGCTCTGAGGTTATACCCATTTGTATAGCCATTGTATCTAATAAAGGATTGCTACGCTCTAATTCTACACACAATTCCCATTCAAGTTGTGCTTGTGAATTAGACTCAATTAAAGGTTTGAGCATTGTAAGATAATCTATACCAACCTCTTGTAACATTAGTGCGAATATACGTTTTGTACATTTTAATTTACCTATACGTTCACGTTCTTGTTGTTCAAGTTTATTATCATACTCTGGGTCAACAATTGGTATACCATCTTGCATAATTTCATTTGCTTCTAGTGCATATAATGCAGTTTCGGTTTCTTCAATAAGTAAACCCATATTGTGATTATACTGTACAATAAAATCTATACGTTGTTCTTCTGTATATGGTTTAATTAATTCGTGAGACATATAAAATCCTTTGTTTATTAAGTTACAAAACTATTTTAGTGTACATTTTATGAAATGTAACCTTTTGCTTCCCAATCAAACGGTTGTGTACCTATTGATGTAAAGCTTGTCATATTTTTTTGTATATTTGGTGTGAAAGAACCATCAGAAGCAGTACTTATATTTGCTGTGGTTATTGTATAGTTTGTATTTATAAACTGTTTGAGTAAATTAATAGTAGTAGAAGCGGTAGAAGAATATCCACCTTGCTCGCACCAGCCATCGGAATAAACCCTATACCAAGAAGTTTCATTTTGATAAGTTTCAACAATATGTGGCGTCACATTAAAGACATTTTGCAACTCTAAAATCTGTGCTTCCATATCAATGGTTGCACTTTCCTGTAATGTATTACCTACTTTGTAGTATATGAATACATTTGTACTTTGTGGTTGAACTGTGGTGGAGTTACCATAAATTGAGCTTGAACGTGAAGCGTCAATACCTATAAACGGTTGCAAGTATTTAGATGAGCCATACCCATCTTCTTTGCCGTTTGGGTCTTGGACATAAAAAGCCCCTGTTGGTGCATAAGATGAATTACCAGAAGAAATAGCTGCTAAAAATCTACCAGTAATATTTGGTAAACCAGCTTCATTATACCTACCTAATTCACTAATATTTACATTAGGTTGTAGTATATTATTTGTTTTAGGTAGGTAGAAATTTTCACTGGTTTCATCTAACACAAAATAGTTGGCACTTCCTGTTGTTTCAAACAGTTGGTCATATATATCTTTGTTAGATATATCCATAATTTTCCAACCGTTTGAACATTGGAAGTATGTAACCTCTATATCACCTATACTCTCAGTGGTTATATTATTTTCAGATTTATTTTTCCAATTTAATAATTTTTTATATGCGTCTGGATATTCAGATTTAAGTATAAGAGAACCTTGTAACTCTTTACCAATTTTATCAACACCTTCTAAAGCCTGATTAGTTATAATAATATCTAGTAAAGCTACATCTGAACCATATGTAGGTGTAACGATATTTTTGTTTTCATCATCTGTAATCCAACAAATCCAATTAGGTTGAATTGTGCCGTCTGATACACCAGCGTTGTATTCTTCTAGTGTACCAACCCAATCATATAAAACAGTATTATTTTTAGATTTTACACCAACAGTTGTTATAACTTCTTGGTCGTTTTTGATAATAGTTTCTTCGTCTACATATACAGTTGTACCACCAGTTCCACCAGATTGACCATTAATTGTGTAAATACCGTCTTTTTCTACAAGTTCTATATTATCGCCAGCAATTAAATTACCAGAATGAAATATATCATTTTCAGTGTGATATAGTAAACCTTGTTCACTTTCTTTGCCGTATATTAAAGTGTTTTCACCAAATTCAATATAACCATCTGCTATACTAGGATTTTCACCAGTAGTATTTTTATGTGAAATTCTACCTTTTGTTGAACCATTTTGTATAGTTATTTCTTCTGTAAATGATTTAAAACCATTTATAGTCTCTGTACCAGTTTTATGTACTAAATTATTATCATCAATCTGTTCACCAATTTTAATTTCTAATTCTGATTTAATTTCTTGTACAACAGCATTTGTTGTGAAATCCATGTCGTTAGCAAGTTCGGACAATTTTGTAGGAGCTTCAAATTGTACTATAGGTGTTATACCTTCTGCTTCTGTATCTGTTATTAAACATTCGGTGTGTTCATCTATAATACCATTTTCAAAATCTCTATCATATTCTTCTTGTGTACCAATCCATGTATATTTAGGTATACCATTTTTTGTAATTTCACCTATAGATTGTATTTGGTTTTGTTCATTAAAATTAATTGTAATATCATCAGTTTTTGGTACAGATTTGATTATTACACTAGATATTTCTCCACCTAATATGTTTTTAAGAGTTAATTTTTCATCTTCATAAGTTATAGAATATCCAGATGTAATTAAATCAGCTTTATCTGCAAGTTTAGCGTCTAATTCGTCTTTGGTATATACACTTGTCAAATCAATAGTAATTACATTATCTTTTGTTATATTTACGCCTTCACCTACAGTAAGTTTATCTTGTTTTGTAGCAAGTAACATTACAATTTCTGCTTCTGTATAATGATTATCGTCAGTTATAACATACAATTCAGAATTAGAAAGTTGTGATGTATTCACCAGTTCGTTATATTGTTCTTTTGTAAGTTGATTTATAATTAATTGTTTAGTTGTATTATCTTGTGGCATAAATCTATACACTCCAATCCCTAAATGTTATAACTGTACCAGAAATTGTGCTATCTGTTATTTCTACACCTTCACCAGCTATTAGTGTATTTTGTTTTTTATTTAATTCTTCTGTAAAAGTTTCTGTGTTTACTTTTGTATTTAAAACTTCTTGTAAATCTTCTTGTAAAGTAATATCACCAGTTATATTACCCCAATTTAATTCTTCTCTGGTGTTTGTAATTACATTATTTTCATCTATACTTATACCTTCACCAGCAGTATAAATTGTATTTGTATCAATTGAAGAAATTGTAGTCAATCCAGTTTCTTCGTCATATATTATATTTACATTTTCACCAGCAGTTAATTTGTCTTGTTTCGTGTTAATTAAATTTTTAACTTCTGTGTCATTGTAGTTATCTACAGTTGACAAACGCTCTATTTCTGTATCAGAAACTAAACTATACCCTTCAATTTTATCAACTTTAGTATCTAATAAAGTGTTTGACTCATCTTTTGTATAATAACCAGATAAATCTACGTCTGTATTACCAATTTTTTCAAAAGTTTGTGTATCTTTAACCCATATATATTCATCATATATATCTTTATCATTATGTTCATGTCTAACTAGGTATATATGATTGCTTTCACCTATTTCTGGTAATTCGTCTACAATTATAAAATCAAATTCTATTATTGTACCTAATGTTTCGTTTACTTTATTATCTACGTATTCAGTAGTAGCTAAACCATCTATACTAGGTATATTTGGTTGGTTCAATAAATCATTATAATCACCAGAAAGTGCAACTTCCGCTAAATCTAGTGTAGGTGTATAATTATCGTCTAAATTAGATTTTAAATTAGATATATCTTGTGTATTTTGGGATATATTATTTGTATTAACTGTAATTAAATCATTTAATGTATTATAATTATTTTCTATTGTATTCGTTAAATTAGATATATTTTCTGTATTTATATCAGTTGTGTTATTTAATTCTACAATGTCTAAATTTAAGTGGGCTATATCTTCATTTATAGTGGATATATCTGAATTTATTTTGTTTATATTTTCTTCTGTTGTATTTTGTTTTTGTGTAAGAGTATTAATATTATCTGTATTTGCAGTAACTTCTACGTCTAATGCTTCTACAGAATTAGTTAAAACACCATTTATAACGTCTATTTTATTATCTAAAGTTAAATAGTTATTAGAAATTAAATTTCTTATAAATTCATGGGCGTTTGCATTGTTATTGTGTATATCTATATTTTCATTTACAGTATCTACAACAAACTGTTCACTATATTGTTTAGCTATTTCTTCTACTTGTTTTTGTAGTTCTGGATTATCTTGTATAGCACCAGTTATATCAGCCCAAGTTATATCTGTATAAACTATTTTATTATCTTGTACTTTAAAAAATTTACAATTATCATAGTATAATGGCGTATCAGTTAATCCTATAAATGAGTCTACAGATTTTAAACCAGTTATTTCAATTACGATTTCTTCTGGTTGTATATTTTCTATTGTACTTTTATAATTTTCTAATCCTATTTCTATATTGCTCATTTAAACTCCCTATGGTATACAAACCATAAATCTAAAAGTTTCTCTGCAATTAGAAGATATAACTTTCGCAAAATCTTCGTCTGGTATTTCCCACCAGATAGTTATATAATAAACTCTTTCTAAAATAAGCTTTTCAAAATCTTCATCTGTAAATCTAACTACAAGTTCACCTTTTTGTGGGTCTGTAATTTGACCTGTTGTAGTTATATCAGAGTCAATAGTTATATTTTTTTCAATTATACAAAATTCATCTTTAAGTTCATCTTTTAATTGAAATTTTATAATAGCATTTGTTAAATCAATAGGTGTATCTAAATCTTTATTTTTTATAGTAATTTTTATAGGATATTTTTCACCTTTTTTAATCGAATATATATTGTTAGCCATTCTACACCTATTCTATATTTTTAGAGTTTCTTATAACTGAGTTTATATCATCTCGTATATCGTCCAAAGTTGTTTCAATTCTAGCCATTCTATCTGTAGACATTTTTAACAACTGGTTCATTGCATCTGCATAGGTTTTAAAGTTTTCGTTAGATACATAGTGTGTTTTCATATCATCAAGTTTTTCAGATATTTTTACCAAATCATCTTTAAACGAATGAGTGTGTTCTATAATTTCTTCATGTAGTCTTTTTTCTGCCGAAGCTAGTTCACCTCTTATTTTTGCTAATATTTCATCATGGTCTTTTGTAGCTTCTTTATTAGTTTTATAAAAACCAGAAAGTATACAGCCTATTGCTCCGCCTATAACTATACCAGTACCTATAATTGTGCAGATGATTTCAGTCATATTATGTTTCGACTCCTTCTATTTGTTCAAGAATATAGTCTAACATTTGTTCAATATAAATTATATGTTTATTTAGATAGTTAAACCACCAGTTTTCTTTATGAGCATTAGGTACACTTCCTAAGGGTGTTTCAACTTCTCCTGTATTATTACGACCTTGTACAATTTCTGCATCTGTCATAGCTTCCCATATACCATCTTCGGCATATATAACATCTTTTAACGCAAAATCTCCATCTGGTGCTATTGGTTTATCAGCCATTTTATAAATCCTTTATACTAATAAGTTTTTTTAATCCATTTTTCAAACACATCTTGCAGTTTATAGAAATCATTTTCGATTTTAAAATAAACTTCTAAGTTATGTTTATCAGTATACATTTCGTCATTTACATCAGAAATTTTACCTATGATTGGTTTCATAGTTTCTTTGTTCACATTTACAAATTTGCCGTCATAATCTTGCAATCTATATTCAGATTTTAAACCTTCTGAAAGTGCTACCCAAATAGATGTATATAATTCTCTCCAAGACGGTAAATATCTATTGTTATTAAATTCAAATGGTGTATTAAGTTTTTGTTCCCAATATGTTGAAAAAATATTTAAAACATATATTTTATATAATCCAGCATTTCCAACCCATGTTTCTGTATCACTATCATATTGCCAATAATCACCTTCTGGTTTATTTGCAATTGGACTATCTGGTGTATAGTAATTTTCTGGCAGTTTACCAATAAAATCTATAACTTCTAATTCGTTAGTTTTGGCATTAAACCAAGTTTCATCCCTATGGTCTTCTTTATATTGCCATTTGTTACCAACCCAAACTATTGCATAACCTTCTTGTGGCTCTGGCGGTTCAATTGTGGTAGAACATGCTGGTATAAGAGGTTCTTCTGCATTTAATGGGTTTACGCCTGCTGGTTCACTTGAGTAATATTCAAAAGTTATAGGGTCATAATTATAAACGTATACTACCATATATTATAATATCCTTGTATATTAGGTTACAATTTTATTGTAGTAAAAAGCTTGGTATATATAAATTATACCAAGCTAAAGAACATTAAAATGAATTATTATATATTTATTATAGTTTATAAATTAATATTTTAAAATTGGTGTAAGTGATACATTTTTAGGTTGTACATATGACGATTTACCGTAAATTGAATTTGAGCGTGAAGCATCAAAATTAAAACCATATTGGGAAGAGTCTCCAGATGTTGAAGGAGTCCTTCTACTCGCCGAGCCACCAACGTTAAAAGCTCCTGAGGCTACCCCCGCACTGTCATATAACTGGTGACCGTTAAAACCACCTGTAATATTAGGTAAACCATCTTCTTGATATATACCTAAGTTTCCCCCACCTCTATTAGAAGCTAAATCAGTATATCTAGTGAACACACCACGTAAATCTGGTAAGGTGAATGTAGTAGAACCATCACCACTTCCATAATAAGCGTGAGGTGTAGTAGGTATTTTAGACTGTTCTTTAATCAAATTATTAGCTACTGCCCATTGATATAATTGAGCAAATGTAGTACGTGAAACTTCTGCACCATTTGGTATAATATATCCATCTGGAACATTAGCACCAGTATAATTTAAAATTGTTCCAGTTGGAACTGCATTAGATGGTGGTGTAGGAAGTGCTTTTAAAATTATAGTTAAACCATAAGTATTAAAACTATATGTTCCTGTACCACTTCTTTTATATGGATAGAATGTAGATGTGTAAGTTGCACCACCACCAGACCACCACATTTGGTCGCCCTTTTTAAGTGGTACATTTAATGCTTGCCAACCTGCACCGTCTGCATTATCTTGTGTATAAAAAGCAGTAGCTACACCATTGATATATATTCTTCTTGCACCATTATCAACACCACCAGTAAATACGTAGATACCGTCATCTGGTGCTGTAAATCTAGCACCAGAAGTAGGCGTACCCACGTCAACGCCTTTCGTATAATCTGGGATAAATAGTGCATTTTGTTCTAATGAGTTTTGTATATCATTTACAACAAAAGTTGTAGAACCATCACCTTCACCAAACAATGTACCTATTAGGTTATTAGATTGTGCAAAATCCCAAAGTTCTGGGTATTGTGAACGTAGTAAGGTCTGACCTTGTGGTTTAATAAAATATTCTGGTACACCTTCTCCAGCCCATAACATATATGAACCTACTGGTAAATCGTAAGATATAATATTAGCGTCTTCTGCTACACCTTTAACAACTGATAATGTACCATTAGATAAAATTTCTAAACCATAACCAATTTTAACTTGACCTATAGAAGTTGGTGTAGCTACTTTATTTTCAAGTAGATTTTTATTTTCTTCCGCCACACCCATAGTATAACGTAAATTTCTGTGCAATAAATCGAATAACCAATTTTGGTTATGTGCGTCTGGTACAGAGTCAATTTCTGACTCGTCTGCATTTTTATACCCATTTTTGAACAAATACTCATCCATAGGTAATTTATTTTGGTCTAAATTGGCAAAATCATAATCTCTTAAAGTATAATTGCCAGTTGGTTTATTGTCTGGGTAAGCCATTTATAAATCTCCTTTAACCTCTTACGCCTAATAAATTATTTCCGTATAGGTCTGTTTTTTTAGTATTGTCTATCAATTGTGGTGTAGTTATAAATCTTGCACCAAAATTTGTATATTCATATTTTTTATTTGTATCTTGTAATCTTGATTTATAAGGTAAATCTAAATCTATGTTATAAACAGAACCGTTATCTTCACCATTTATTTTTACAGACAGATTTTTCATAAATCCTTTATAGAAAGAAACTAAATTAAGGTCTGAACCTAAAACAATAGTTTTTAATATATTGTGTAAACGTCCATCTATTTCTACAATAGAAGTTTGTGTACCATCTTTATAAAAAGAAAACTTATTATCTGAATATATTAATTTAACATTATAAAACTTACCATTTTCTAATACTATATTAGAAGTTATCCTTACATCTCGTAATTCACCTTCTGTATCATAATGTTTACATTTAAAAACTATAGTATATTCTCCATCTTGTTGTTCTATATAAAAACCTGAATTATCATTTTCATCATTAATTAAATTCGTTAGCACAGGAGAAGTTTGTATATTTATTGGCATACATATATCAAAAGATATGTCAAAATCGCTAATATTGCATAATATATTTTCGTTAGAAATATAATATTCAATATTAGATTTACCGTCTAAATATAAATATTTTCCATTTGAATGTGTAGCTTTGTAATTATAATAATTTTGCTTAGTCATGATATTTGATAGCAATGGATTTTTAGTATTCAAATATAAATGGTTTTTATTTTCTAAACAATTAAATATAATTTGTTTTTCACCATAACATGTTGCATAATATTCTGTTGTATTTATAGTTAAATTTTGTAAATCTGCTGTACCGAACAATATGGCATAATATAAAAAGTCTCCAAAATCGGATTGTGTTCCTGTTCCTTGTTCACAATTTATAGTTATAGGGGCTTCTATGGTAAAATAATCATTTATTGTAATAATAGGTTCTATATTAGCTATTCTATTTAAAATTTTTGAAGCGTCTGCACTAGAAGCTGTACCATTTACCAATACACCATCTGATAACCAAACTTTAAATTTACCATTATCATTCATAGTAATAATAGTATATCTTTTATCTAATTGTATAATATTATCAGATATAATTTCTTCATCATTATACTGTGCAAATAAATGTGCCTCGCCGTCTTCACCATATTTTGTACCAACTTTTACTAAATTATGGTTTATGGTATCAACAGAACTAAATAATGTGGCACCATCGTTTAATTTAGTAAAAGAACCAACCATACAACAAAACATATTATTATCAAATTTTTCATGATTGGTTACTATATACTCTTCAAATTCACTATCTAAATTTGTAGATTGAGATATATAATAATATAAGTCTACTGTATCTCCTACACGTACAGGGTATCTATTTTCGCCATAAGAAGCATTTTCGTCATATGTAAATATATCAAATTGATAAGGGTTTACGTATATATTTTTAAGCCTTACACAATTTCCAAGCATTTTTTTTATATTTTCATAGTTGCCAGAACTCGAAAGTTCAATTTTTGAACCACCTAGCATTATAGACACTGTTAAAGGATTAGACTCATATACTTTAACATTTGTAGCATTATATAAAAGTTTTAAACCCTCAATTAAATCTTCAATAGTACAATTTGTATTATTTTGAATAATTTTAGCTTGTACGGCACGAATAAGTTTATCTTCTGAAATATTTTTTCTGATACCAGAAATATAAGAAGCTTGTGAATAATAGTGACCTGCACCATAAGCTTGATATAAAGGTTTATCTGTACCATAAGTAAAGGCATCATCTGCCTTATCAGTATATATAATATCTAAAACTTCATTTTTAGCATGTGCGTCAAGAAATACACCACGAGAGTCTGCAACTTTGAAGTTTGTAGCTATATTCCAAAGTAAATCTTCTATAGCCTGATACCTATCAGCAGAATTTTCAATAATTTTTACAACTTGTGAAAAATCTACTAAGTATGGTATAATTTTATCTATTGCACGTTTTTTGTAATCATCAATATAGTACACTTTATTCACCTATTACTATATGAATATCTTTCACATCAAGTTTAGCTATTTGTTTTTTATCTATAACATATTGTGAATAATATGTTGGATATTCTAAATCTGCATTATAAAATTGTAATGTATTAATATCTGTTATTTCTGGAAAGTTTGTAAGTACTGTGTAATAATTATAATCTTTTACTAATGTACCTATTTCTTGTACTTCTTCAAATTTAGCTTTAAGAGCATTTATTATAGCTTGTTTCCAAGAATTAGATTGTGGAGCATTAGTTTGTATCTTTATATCTATACCTATATTTACAGGTTCAGCTTTTGTGAACCCAATTGCATAAGTACTACCTTCACTATCTACTTTATTTATAATAGTTTCACCATAAGCACGTGTACCAGCAGTTTTGTTAGTAAAAATTATATCTGTAATATCATTTTCATCGCCACCGTCTACAATAAATTCAAAAGATTTCATTGGTATACCAAGCTCATTAGTTTCTTCGGTGTCGTTTTCAAAATATGTAGCATGTAATACACCGTCTAATGAATATAAATTAGCTTTTATACTAGCTAGAGTTGATGTGCTTGTCTGTTGAACAGAATATTCACGTCTACGTCTTAATTGTTCATCTGTTTCAACCAATCTACCTATTACAATATTTGCGTTTTCATAATCAATTGTAACATCTCTCAAGCCGTTTAAAGGTGTTTGTATAATAAACTTACTTGTGGAAGTTGGAGCATATTCACCATAATCATTACAGATAAACTCTGCTATAGTTGTACCATTATCTCCTATTATAATATCTTCGTTTAAATTATAATAAGTGTAAGTTCCTTCTTCTAAAACTGATATATCTTCTGCTAAAAACTCTACACCAGCGTCACCATGCACAATAAGTTTTAATGTAGTTTGTTTAGGTTCTTTTCTGTAAATTCTATTTTTCTCACAAATACAGTCTAAAAAATAGCCTGTAGCAGTTTGTGCGTTTAACATATTTGGTATTAACCAAGCAATTAATTCTTGAATAGCTAACTCGTTATTAGCGTCTGCTAATTCCATATTACCTATTGGTGTAGTTTTATCTATAACAAAATCTTCACCCATGACAAGTTTTAACGAATTTTCACGTTCATCTAAAATTTCTGATAAATTTTGTGTTATTATACCATTGCTATCATATTGTATTGGCATTTATTAAACTCCAGTTAAGAACCTATGATTGGAACTAGTCCATTTAAGATTACTACGTCTTCATCTTGTGTTATAATAGTAGCTTTAATATCAAAAGCCTTTTGTGTACTTCTAGGACCTTCATACACAATTTTTACATCTAAATCTTGTAGTGATATTACGCCATCAACACCAAGTATAATATCTTGTAAATCTGATAAAAGCAAAGATTTATTATCTACTCTATAGTCATAAGGTATACCATAATTACCGTCTAAAAACCAATCTCCAGTCCAGCATTGTACAGCAAGTATAACCTTTTGTAATATAAGTTTTTTACCTTTTACAAATTCATTTATAATTGTTTTATTTTCAAAATCTATAGTTAAATATTGTAAAGCCATTATTATATAAACAGA
>CAYXPV010000010.1:0-14706 GCA_964467285.1 uncultured Oscillospiraceae bacterium | reverse complement strand
CAGTCACCTTCGGTGACAGCTTCTCCTCAAGGCGAAGCCTTTCGCTTAATCAAACCTCACCGACAAATGGTAATTTGTACTCCAACACAAAAACTCCGAAGATGCGAATGCATCTTCGGAGTTTAAATTACATATTATAAATTATTTGTAATCTCTGGGGTCAACCTTATTGGGATTAGCCTTTTTGTAATCCTGTGCTCTCTTGATGTCGTTCTTAAGATTTGCCATAGCTTCGGGATGGGACTTAACATACTCATCAACCTGAGCCTGAACAACCTTGAGATACTTGTCTACACCTGCCACAAGAAGAGCATCCTTTTCTCTCTTAAGAGCAGCATCAACGCTGTCTACAGCACCGTACATTCTGGGCTGAGAGTACTCTTTGAATATATCGTCGAGCTTAACCTTCATAGCTGCTGCTTCACCTTCGGACTGAATGGGGCAGTTAACTGTGGGGTCGGAAACAGCGATTGCTTCCATTTCTGCTACAAGGTCAAGGGCGTAGGGGTAGTCGTACTTAATGGCAAACTGATAAGCATCGTTGCAAATACCCAAGGAAGGTGCAACATAGTTTTCGCTTACGGGGATGTATTCACCATTCTCGTCAACCTCATAGTGCTTGCCTTCAATACCACATGTAATAAGGAGATAGAGATCCTTATCTTCATATATTGTATTGAGCACTTTAAGAGCAGCTTCCTTTTGGTTGGAGGTTGCACTTACAGCAACTGCTGTCTTAAGATAGTTATAGGTCTTCTGATATTTGGAATACATAGAGTAGAATCTGGTATCCCACTTATCCGCACCCGGAATATTCTTGAGGTCGTTATAGAGAATGTTTGCGCTGGAGGGAGAAGCTGTCCAAGCAAATGCACTCTTGCCGTTTCTGTAAGCTTCTTCTGCAGAGGTAGTGTTGGAGAGAATGGACTTGGAGAATACGCCCTTGTCATACCACTTCTTAACAATCTGAGAATACTCCTTAACTTCGGGCTTATCTACAGCAAGGAATATCTGCTGCTTTTCGTCAAATATTTCGTAGTAGAAGTGACCACCGTAGGAAAGTGAACCGGGAGCTGCCCAGCCCCAGTCGGAAGCCCACATGGAGAATATCATCCAGGGAGCATTACCGGGAGAGTTGTAAGGAACGATGTTAGTTTCGCCCTTTTTGCTGAGCTCTGCTACACCCATAAGGTATGCATCGATGTCCTCTATTGTGTTAAGGCTTTCTACGCCAACCTTATCCATAAGGTCACCACGAGCGATGATTGTTCTGTTGGGGGATACCTTTTCTATACCGGGAATGCCGTAGTATTTGCCTTCAAACATAGCAGCATTGAGCTGTTCTTTACCATGTTCCCATATATAAGGTGTGTACTTCTTGAAGTCTTCCTCTTTAAGTTCCATAAACGCATCCTTGGAAGCGTTCTGCCAGTAACCGAGCCAGTCGGGGCAGAGAATAAGGTCAAATCCATCACCTGCAGCAAACTTAAGGTCATACTGCTGCTGATCTATGTACTCAAAATTAATTGTGTAGCCAGTCTTTTCCTTTAACTTTTTGTTGAATTCATCAAAAACTTCGGGGTTATCTGCAGCTTCTGTACCAACAACAACCCATGTGATTTCGCCGCCTTCAGATTCATTATCACTGCCACCGCAACCTGCAAAAAGACTTGCAGCAATAACAAGAACAAGAAGAAGGGAAATAATTCTGAACTTTTTCATTTTCTGTGCGAATCTGCTTGGAGCAGATTCTCCTCCTTTTCATTTTATTTCAGTAATAGAATTATATCACAATAATATCCAAAAAAACAATATTATTTATAATTTTTTGGGTTAACCTTATTGGGGTTCTTCTTCTTGTAAGCTTCTGCTCTCTTGAGATCCTCTTTGAAGGTTTCTCTTGATTCGGGGTGAGCAGCGTTGAAGTCGTCAACCTGCTTCTGTACAAGCTGTATGTACTTATCAACCTTAGCTACGATAAGAGCATCTTTTTCCTTTTTGATAGCTTCATCTACATTGGGAACTGCACCGTACATTCTGGGAGTAGAATATTCGGTAAAGATATCACCCAGTACCACCTGCATTGCAGCAGCATCGTCATCTGCATGAATAGGACAGTTAACGAGGGGGTCGGAAATTGCAATAGACTTCATTTCTTCTATCATATCCGTTGCATATGGGAAGTCATACTTTGTAGCAAAATTGAATTCCTGATTTACAATACCCATGGAAGGTCCGGAATAATTTTCGGTAAGAGGTGTGTATTCACCGTGTTCATTAAGTTCATAGTGCTTTCCTTCAATACCGTATCTGATAAGGTTGTAGAGCTCCTTATCCTCATAAACAGCGTTAAGGACGATAAGGGCACCCTTCTTATTCTTGGAAGTCTTGCTTACGGAAACCGCTGTTTTCATAAAGTTGAAAGTTTTCTGAATTTTGGAATACATGGAATAGAATCTTGTATCCCAGTTAGCTGCTGTGGGAACTGCTTTAAGGTCATTGTAGATAATGTTTGCAGTTGCAGGGCTGGAAGTCCATGCAAACGCACTCTTGCCGTTTCTGTAAGCTTCTTCTGCAGATGTTGTGTTGGAGAGAACGGACTTAGAGAATACACCGTTGTCATACCATTCTTTAACCTTTACAGAATACTCCTTAAGTTCGGGTCTATCCACAGCAAGGAAAATCTTGGACTTTTCATCAAAAATGCTGTAGTAGTAGTGACCGCCGTAGGAAAGTGAACCGGGGGCAGCCCAACCCCAGTCGGATGCAAACATGGAGAATATCATCCAAGGAGCATTACCGGGTGAGTTGTAAGGAATAATATTGGTCTTGCCCTGCTTGTTCAGTTTGGCAACACCCATAAGGTATGCATCAATATCCTCTATGGTGTTAAGACTGTCTATGCCAACCTTATCCATAAGATCGCCACGAGCAAGGATAACTCTGTTGGGAGGTGTAACTTCTATACCGGGGATTGCATAGTACTTGCCTTCAAACTTTGCCGTATCGAGCATTGTTTTGCCGTGTTCCCATATGTAAGGAGCGTACTCTTTGAAGTCTTCTTCCTTAAGCTCCATGAAGGCACCCTTGGCAGCATTCTTCCAATAGCCGAGGGAGTCGTGAGATATAACAAGGTCAAAGCTATCTCCTGCGGCAAACTTAAGGTCATACTGTGTTCTGTCGAAATACTGGAAATCAACAGTGTAACCGGTTTTTGCTTCAAGCTTTTCGTTAAATAACTTAAATACTTCTTCATTGTCGGCAGCTTCTGTACCTTCTACAAGCCACACAACTGTTTTTGAACCTGTTTCTTCCTCTTCTTTTGAGCAACCGACAAAAAGACTTGCGGCAATAACAAGAACCAGGAACAATGAAATAATTCTGAACTTTTTCATTTTCCTTTCGAATCTGTCTGAAGACGGATTCTCCTCCTTTTCAATTTTATTTCAATAATAAAATTATATCACAACAATATAAAAAAAACAATATGATTTTAAAATTTTGGAAATAAAGTAAAGAAGATTATAAATTGACATTTGTCGGTGAGGTGTAGCCGCTTTAGCGGCGTTATATCAGCAATTAAGAAGCGTACCACCTCATCCACCGCTCACACGGTCCCCCTTCCCCTACCAAGGCAATGTCGTCAACTTAAGCAGAAATTATGTATGTCATTCTGAGAGAAGCCGTAGGCGAAGTCGAAGAATCTCCATTACAAGGAAGATTCTTCACTACGTTCAGAATGACAAAAACCCTAAGTTGACGACATTGCCTACCAAGGGGAAGGCTCATTTCTGCCTCATTCAAACTTTTCCACACGCAAAACAACCAAGCCCGAAGGCTTGGTTGTCATTGTTACATAAAATATTAAATTATTTATTTGCAGGTTTTACAAATACAAGAGGAATACTCTGTTTAACCATAGCTGTCTTAATTGTTACTGTTTCTCCTGCCTTAACATCCTTTACAAAAAGATTGTTGTAGGTAAAGCAGTCTGCTCTTGTCTTTGTTCTGCAGATATTTACCATATCGTCGCCTTCGAGGACAACCTTGCTCCATCCGTCGGCCTCTGTAGCCCAGAAGTCATCGGGAGCATTATTTGTAACATACATTATGCAGGCATCCTCCGAAACGGTAAAGGTGTACCAGTCGAGGGCTGTACCGGCTTCAAAAGGCTGATTTGCACAACCGGGAAGTGAGGTCCATTCATATGCACCGGCGATGTAGGTAGCATTTCCTACTTCAAGCCATGCAGGATAAGAAAGGGGTTCTCCGGCTTTGTTACCGGATGCACTTGTAACATTATCTACTCTGTCGGAATATGCCGCAACAGTAAAGTCAATAATCTTGGGAACGGGGTTTGTGTGTGTCTGAATGGAACCATCTGATCTTAATGAATCATGTGATTCGGGTCCCAGATAGGTAATGTTTTCCACAAGTTCACTCTGTGCTTCAAAGCCAACTTCACCAAGGAACCATTTATGAGTGGTTCTCCATCCGTCACGATTATATGTAGATGCCAGAGTATAAAGTTCTTCGGACATCTTATCGGGATCCGGAAGGACTACATTTGCTTTAAGGAAGTCTGCAATTACACGTCTCTGTATGTAATAGGTATATCCCTCGGGTTTGATGGTGGTGCTGGTTGTTGAAACAGCATCGTAGCTATACATATTGCCCTTTGCAAGGTGATAGGACATTGTAAATTCTGCCTGATAAACATGTCCGCTGGTAATACCCTGATACATATAGTAAGCCATATCTTCGGTTGCAGGGGTACTCTTGGTAAATACCGCTTCATCATTTGCCTTAAGACCCGTTATAGCATCAATACTCCAGATTACAACCTTATCTAAGTTATCATTTGCAGAGAATGTCAGGCTTATATCGATATGACCACTTCCGCTGAATGCATACACGATACCATTGGAACCGGCATATTCTTCGGGCACATTGATAAGGGTCATTCTGTTACTTGATTTGGGGTATCTGTTGGTAGCATTCTGAGAGCCGTAGATGTAGTGACCGTCATTTCCCGTAAGCTTTTTAAATGCCTGATTTTCAACAGCTGTGCCACCCGATGTCATAGTAACAATATTACTTGCATATTTTCTGCCGGTGGCTCTGTTGTCATCATATTCATTATAAACTATATTGCCTTCTTCGTCTGTTTCGTAATCGTAGTCATCCGTAGCGTAAACCTTGCTTTCTGCCCAGGTTACGGGAGAATAAGTTCCGTCTTCTTCCTTTACAACAATGGTATCCTGTGACTTATCCTTGGGAACAAGGAGAATCATTGTAGCCTTGAAGAATTTGTCTGCGGTAATGGTAATATCCTGTGTTATCGGTGCCCAGTCATCCCAGATAAGGGCTACAAGCATTGTATGTGATGCATCTCCTGCAACGTTAGGAATAGTTACCTTGGAGCCTGCTTCAAAGTGTCTGGAGTAGGCATTGTCAAATACCTTTTCGCCATTGGTATAGGTTTTTATAAATCCGTCAGAGTTGGTGCTTCGTGTGTAGGAATTGTCTTCGAAATTAGCCTTACCTACAATTCCAACAGTAAGAATAACTACTTCAACGCCTCTTGCAGCATCAAGGGAAATCCAGTCGGGGATTGCATCGCCTTCGTAAACACTGTTCAGGCTTCCATAGCAGTCAATACTACCACGAATAAGGTCTGCTCCCACAAGACGGGAATCGTTTATTACCTGAATATCGTAATTGGTGGCATTTGTTCTGTCAACATATGCCTTTGTGCCTATCTCAACACCGCCGGGCACATACATGGGATTTTTAAGCACTATTGAACTATCCTTGAATGCAACATTTGTAGCAAGTTCCTCGGTGGAAAGTGCATAGTTTATTGTGTATGTGTTTGTAGTTCCTGCCTCGGTAACTGTTATAACAGTTTTGCCGGGGAGTTCATAGGTGTTTACTGCACTTGCAACTGCATCGCCTGCGGGAACATATGCAACCTTGGGCATACTAACCTGTGCAGCAGGTACGGTAACATTGTATTCAAACACATCGGGGCTGAAGCCTTCCACAGCCACACCGTCTACGGAAAGTGCGGAGAGAACTGCGGTCTTACCTGCGATTGCTTCGGAATTTGTAACCGTTTCTGCAACCTGCCAGGTGTATACATTATCATAGTCGGTTTTGTTACCGTTGAAGTCTACCTCATTGGGATCGGATATAATCATATCCTCTGTGAACATATTCATTTCATAGTTAATAACTATTGTTTCACAGCGTGCCGGAGCATAGGTCTCCTTGGACATTGAAGTGTAGCTGTCATCATAGGTTACGGTTCTGCCGCTCATAATCTTGATTGTGGCTACAAGATATTCCTCGTCAATGTCTACATCGTAGTACATTCCGTTGTCCTTAACCTTAACCTCGGGAACGGGAATTGTGATGTTGCCGTCTTCGCCTGCATTGCTTTCGCCAAGCTTAACCGTGTATTCTGCAACGTTATCTGTAGCATCAAAGCTGAGAGCTGCACCAACGTGCTCTTCAAAGGAAGCACCACCAAAGGTGATTTCTACATCGGATTCTGTAAAAGTCTTGCCGTAGGTTGCAATAGCTTCAACAGGTGTGTTCTCGTTGCCTTCCCAGGTAAAGGACTTTACTGTCTGACCTTCGCCAAGGGTTACGGAGTTTTTAAGAAGGGCACTATCCTTGGAGGATGCCTTCTTTGCACCTGCAAAAGAACCGTCTGCATTGTATACAGCGGTAAAGAGCTTAACATCATTTGCAGCATCGTTTGCAAGTGCCGTAGCGGTAACGGTTGTTACGCCCTCATCGGTAACAGAGGTGTATTCCACTATGGATGTATTGCCGGCATATGCCACAGAAGTAAGCATTAGACAAATAAGTAATATGCTTAATATTCTTTTCAATTTTTACATCTCCTTATGGTTTTGAGTTATTGTCATTCTCATTGGAGAGGAAGATTCTTCGTCGCTTTGCTCCTCAGAATGACAAAAGGTTGGTGTCATCCTGAGCGGAGTGAAACGAAGTCGAAGGATCTCCCTTGCGGGTATGTACTCGCTTGTTAAAGCTCGCAGAATGACAGAAGCAAACACACTTAACCGCTGTGCTCATACGTAACAAATCAGTATACTTTATTTTTATTAGGTAATAGATATCAACCGGTTTACGGTACCGGCAGATATACACCCACTATAACATTATAATCATAAAACAAATTTAGAAAATAGTCAATAGCCAACATTGACTATTATTATATAACTGTGTTGACTTTTTTAAAGAATATTTTGGAGATAGGGATTGTATTTTGGGGTAGATGGGAAGTTAAATTGACATATTGAAAATCAATTTACGGGATTGATTTTCGGATAAGCGAACACACTTAACCGCTGTGCTCATACGTAACAAATCAGTATATCTTATATTTTTTATTATTTTCAAAATCGGGTATACCGCCCGGTTTACGGTGCCGGACGGTATACGGTTTATGTTGGTTTATTATCTTAAAGTGCCAAGCCCTTCAATTGCAATAAACATTCTGGGGTATGTGTAGTATCTCTGGAGTACACCATAGGTGCAATCATCACCGGTTTCCACATAGGACTTAAGGTTTGCCATGGAAGCAGCACCAACCTTAAGGTCATCGCTGTGCTGAGAATAGTCAACACCTGCGGAAGAGCAGCTTGCATATGCTGTGTAGTATACAAACTGACAATCTTCTCTGGTTACATTTTCTAAGATTGCTCGGTCTTCTTCCATGTTACCTGTAAGGTCCTTATTTGAATAGTAGAAGAAGCCTTCGGGGTAGGTATCGTATACATAACCCTTGTACCAGTTGAGGTTGGAGGTTACAACACCAAAATAACCCTTGCTTGTTACTACCGTATCGGTAGTAGGTCTGTAGTAGAGAGTAAGTTCGGAAAGATAACCCTTGTGGTTTGTGCTGTACTTTACAACATCGCCCTGTTTAAGGTCGTTTACGCCAAGAGTACCCACAAGGTCGGGGTCCTTTGCACTTTCGCCTTCGGCAGGTGCCGAAAGACCTGCAATTGCAATTTCCTTATTAACGGGGACTCTTACCTCACCGTTATTTGTCATAAAGGAAATTCCGCTTATTGCCTCACCTTCATTATTGTGATCAAGCATTTCAAACTTCTGATTTACCACAGCAAAGAATGCATTTTCATCGTCGCCTGTGCCGCCCTTTTTGGTATAGGGCTGAATTACAATGTTGGACACTATCTGGTCTTTACTTGTATATATTGCCCATGTATCGGTCAAAGTTGTATCGTTGAGAACCTCACTTGTAAATTTAGCGTAGGAGTACATATCCTCGTCAAACACAGAAATAGTGGATTCATTCATATCGGGATAGCAGTAAAGCATTGAAGCAGAGTTCAATACAACACCGTTACCCAATGTGGAGTGGTTGCCGCTTCTTCTGTGGTATGCTGTTGCCTGATGTACTGCAAACATACAGTTCTTGTCGGTGAGATAGGAATCTCTTGTGGCAACATTTTCGGTATCGTGCATAATGGTATCGATTATGTTTATATCGCCGTTTGCGTTTACGGAATATCTCACAAAGGAGCTTCTTAAGTTTTCATCCTCGGATGAGGGGAACATCTGCTTCGCCGCAGCTTCAAGGTGATCCAAAAGAGCACCATCTGTGTTTTTGTAGCGAATGTCGTCTACACGAACACTGATTGCTGCGTATGCTTCGATATATTCCTCGGGAGCTGTACAAATCTTGAACTTAAGCTTGGAATCCAAGCCATCTTCGGAATCTGCCGCCATGAGGAAGCCCATTGCATATTCGTTGCCTTTTGATGCTTCCATATAAGCAACCTTGCCGTAAATGTCAAGATACATTGTTACGGAGGTGCCTACCTTTATGAGATTGCCGTTAGATGAAATACATTCGGGCAAAAGCTCATAAGCTGTGCCGTTAACGATGATTTCGTCATTATCCTCTATGGTTTCAATTTCACCGATTACGGTTGTGTTGGAAACATAGATTCTGGAAAACGCCTGGTCGGCATCGGAAGCACTTTCAAATACGGAAAGAACGTTACCCTTCTGGATTTTGCCTGCACCAATCTCTGTACCCTCTGCATCAAATATCATTACATAGGGATCATCGGCATCGTTGTCTACGTTAACCTTTCTGTCAGAGTCAGCTTCGCTGTAAACAACCATCTTAGATATATCCACATAAGATGCAACAACATTTTCGTAGATATCTGCAAAAATTACATCTGCTGTACCGTCGCCTGTGTTATCCACAAGCTTAACAGTACCGGTTTTGCCTTCGATAAGTGCTTCGTTGAAAGCAAGACCTGTAGCAATGCCGTTGTATACAAGGGGAACAGCTTTCTTGAAGCGATAGTTCTTTTCCTTGTCATTGGCATCGAATGCCTTAAGGGAAGTTGAACCGATTTCAGTAATATCTTCTATATTAAAGATATGCTCTTCGTTGTAGGAACTCTTTTCAATATAGAGGGCAGCTGTGCCGTAACCTCTGAGCTGTGTAGCGTATACAGCTACATCATAGCCGAGGTATTCGTAGGCAGCGGTGAGATTTTCTATGTAAAGGTCTTCCACATAGATTTCTCTGCCGTCAACTTCAATATAGAAAGGTCTTACATCGTTGTCACCGAATACTCTGGTAATATCAACACCGTTTACTACCCCTTCTATAAGTTCAACGCCAAGAGCACTTTCCAGAAGTGTTACATCACTTTGAACCTTATATTCTACAGCACTGCCGTTTACGCCCATAGACTGACTCATAATGTCGCAGTCAAGAGCCGCATATGCCATTTCAACAGCTTCGCCCTTTGTAAGAGTCTTGGAATTCATATCTATATCATCTATGATTCCAAGAGAACCTGCCATTGTAAGATATCCTGCAGGATATCCGCCCTTGGACTCAGCCACAGGGCTGTAACCAAGGATTTTAACTATAAGAGATGCCGCCTCGGTGGGGGTAATCTCCTTATCGGGATATATATTGCCGCTTGCATCTGGAGCAATCATATCCAGCTTGTAGAGAGTTCTTGCATAGGATTCGTTTTCTGTGCCGGGTGCCATATCTGAAAATGCCTGTGTTGTGGACTTTACAGAGGGGTATCCGCCAAGCTTTGTAACCATCTTGTAGAACTCTAAACGTGTCATATTTGAGGAAAGGTCTGCCTCGGTGTATTCGGTAATGCCGAGAGCATTGAGAACTTCGTAATACTCTGTGCCGTAGACAACCTTTTCTTCGGTAGCTTCTTCTGCCTGAACGAGGCAGCAGCTAAACAGCATCGCAGTACAAAGTACTACTGCAAGAAGTTTTTTAACAGTTTTCACTATGCCTCATCCTTTCATTTAATTAATTGATATATAATCTGAGCAGCCTGTGCTCTTGTGCAGGTACCCAAGGGAGCAAACATATTGTCGCCTACACCGCCTATAACACCTGCATTCTTAAGTTCATAAACCGCTGTCTTTGCCCAGGAAGCAATTTCTGCATCGTCTGCAAATGCTTCGGACTCTGTGCTAAAGGTCTTGCCGAATTTCTTTGCAATGCGGCTTGCCATAGCTGCAGCTTCCTGACGGGTAATATACTTACCTGTGCCAAACTCGGTAGCGCTGATACCTTCTGTAACACCGAGCTGGAGACCCTTTGCTACATAAGGTGCATACCAGGAACCTGTTTCTACATCTGTAAATTTGTCTGTAGAAGCACCTGTTACATCTACGCCATAAGCTCTAAGGAGCATTGTGAGCATTTCCTCACGAGTAATGCTTCTGCCGGGAGCAAACATATGGTCGCCCACACCGGAAACAATACCTTTTTCATTTAAGTTGTTTACAGCCTCAACTGCCCATTCATTACCTGCCATATCGGTAAAACCGTTTAAGGTAGCAGGGTCTACTACGGGGCTGAAACCTGTACCGGCGGAAGGAACAAAACTGCTTCCGCCACCGCCACCGCCGCCGGAGCCACCGGAACTGCCGGAGCTTCTGTCGTCGATGATTTCGTCCATTTCGTCATTTATAGCCTTCTTGAGGTCTTCTATTGTGTCAAGACCACTCTTGGTGGAAATGTACTCTGCAAGCTCCTGCTTTTCGTCAGACTTAAGCTTTTTGTAATCGGACATATCAACGCCGATTTCTTCGCCAAAGGTTTCTATAATCTTTGTAACGTCTGCAAGTGCATCTATGGATTCTGCATATGCAAGAACTATGCCTTCTTCAAAAGCATCTTTAGCGGATGCAAGTGTAAAGAGTTCTTTACCCTTGAAATAGTCTTCGATAAAGGATGCCTTTGCTTCCATGGAAAGTTCCTCTGTGTATATCTTCTGTATTTCTTCGGACACTCCGATTTCTGCAGCATACTGACCTGCATCGCCCTTGCCTTCGTTCATGGCAACGAGGTGAGTTGCAGTTTCCACGCCCTGTTTGAAGCCTGCGGGGGTGGTGGTAATGTTTGCATCAGCCTTTGCAAGACCGTAGAAAGTCTTGGCAAGGTCCTGAGCATCAACCTGAGATACAAGAGGCTCTGCAACACCAAACATATTGATAATTACACTGTCGGGGTTTTTGCTGTCAAGCTTGTTTACAAGTCTTGTGATTGTAGCCGCATTGTCGGGAGCGTTGCAAATTCTCTTGATTGCGCCAAGCTCGGTTTCCTTGGTGGCTATGGTAGCAAAGAAGAATTTCTTGTCGCCAAGCTCGCCGTTTACTCTTACGGAGTAGAAAGCGGCATCCTTGCCTGCCATTGCCAGAGTGAGGGAGTAACCTCCCTCTCTGTCGGCAAGAAGCTGTGTTACGTAAATAAATTTTTGTTTTGCTGCTTCAGTGTCGATTACATCATCTTCGCCAATCTCAACACCGGCATTTAATACCTCAATCGCAATCGGGTCGAGGTATTCGGCACCTTCAACGGAGCCGTAGATGGTAACGGTTTCCGATACATCGTCTATGGTGTAGCTGTCAAGGGGAGCCGCAAATGCGGTTGAGGACAGACAAAGACAGAGGAGAACCGTAAGCATAATCTTAAATTGATTCTTCATCGTTTTACCCTCTTTCTGAATTTTATCATTCAAACGTTTCATAAATATCAGTCTACCCATGCTTCAAGGTATTCTTCGTATCTGTATGTGTTGATTGAGTTTGTAAAACCTGTAGCTTCAACCTTTTCGGGGTCTATAGCCCAACCCAAGTCTGTGCCGCAGTCTTCAATTAACTTTTCGTAAACATCGTAACGGTTGAATCTTACGCCGTTGGTATCGCCAACTTTTCCGTCAAATGCAATATTGCTTTGGTTGATGTAGCCTTTCTTAAGCATATATGCACAGGAAAGGTGGTCAAGAACATTCTGGTATCTTCTTCTTACAGCATACTGAGAAGCTGTCCACTCATCCTCTGATACTGTATCGGTAACTGTCA
Organism: uncultured Oscillospiraceae bacterium; assembly: GCA_964467285.1. Taxonomy (GTDB): domain Bacteria; phylum Bacillota; class Clostridia; order UMGS1810; family UMGS1810; genus RGIG8748. Next base: position 2,274 of record CAYXPV010000010.1, on the reverse strand, counting down.
TAGCGGAAGCCTTGCTGTGTACCCAAATTTTAACGGGCTGGTCAACCGTAAATGTAAAGGTTCTTTCGCCGCCGTTAAAGCCTGTGTTGAAGTCAACTACAATGTAGTTGCAACCGATGTAATCATCGGGAAGTCCTGTCCAGTGAAGCTCACCGATGTAGGGATTTCTGTTCCATCCGAGTCTGCTACCGGTGATGTACATATCATCACTGTTGTGCATCTTTTCGTACACATATGCTGTGCCGCCGGAGAAGGTAACTGCTTCGGCATTGTATCTGCCAAAGGTTGCATTGTCTGCATCAAAGTCTTCGTCGCCACCGTTTGTGTAGGCATAGTCTGCAACTACCTGGGTATCATCTGTCCACTGAAGCTCGGAACCATCGGCATTTACAATAACATTCTTGTCGGTAGCTTCGCTGTCTAAGGGAGCTACTACGATTATGCCGTAGCCCTTGTCTATCTTATCGGTAGTAATGCTTATTTCGGTAGGCTCTGTAATATTTGCAAACTCCTTGGAGAGCTGATACTTTGTTGTATTGACATCGGTTACTCCGGACCACTGTCCTTCGGTAACATTTACGCCCTCGCCACTGGTAACCTTTGGAACAAGGTCAGAGTAGGAAATTTGTCTTACTACAGGGATTGTAACATCAAGTTCGGGAGCTTCTTCGCCCCATCCAAGATACTTGATTGTAACTGTGGGAACTCTGCTGCCGTATACATTGGGAAGTTTTACTGTTTCGCCCGGTGCAAAGTATCTCTGATGCTTTGCAATGTATTTAAGGGGTGTTGCAGCTGTTCCTACAATATAAGGTGTTTCTGTGGAGGTTTCTGTTGTCCAGTAGTTAAATCTGTGACCGTTGGAGGTTACATCTTCGTAAAGTGTAACAACCATACCTCTTTTTGCTTCAAAGTTTACCCAGTCTTCTATCTGATTGCCCATGTATACATCACGGTAATCCGCGGTATCATTCTTCCAGCCGATAGCCTGCTTCATCCAGAGTGCGCCCTCAACATCATTATCGTTGATAGCTTCTATGGGGAAGGTTGTTCTTCCTACAAATGCGGGAGTACCGATTGTCATAGATTCTACAATAACAGGAAGAGGTGTGTCCTCGGGAGCCAATGAGGACATATTGATTTCAATGTCGGGAACAAGATAGTTAATCTTGTATGTCTTTTCGCCCTGGCTGTCTGTTACCTTAACTTCTGCAAAACCGGGGAAGCTTACGGGATTTGTAACAACTGCGGTAGCTTCGGTATCATTAAGCTCATAGGTAACTTCGGGATATGTGTCAGAAGCAAGCTGAGTATCTGTAAGTGTTACATTATATTCGAGTGTTTCTGCATCGAAATTCTGAAGAGCTACGCCGTCTAAGGAGATTGACTTAACTGTAGCTACTGCAGGCACTTCCGGTTCATCGGGAACTTCGGGGTCTTCTTCACCGTCGCTCCAACCTGGGAACTTAAGTGCTACGAGATATGTAATGTTTGTCATAGCATTGGGTATGGATACTGTTTCGCCTGCAGCGTATGTCTTTGTGTAAGCATACATGTAGTTCTTGTCTGCATTGGTATATACATACACAAAGCCGTTTGCGTGGTCGCTGGTTTCAAGAGTATAGCCATCGGCAATAAGATTAGCATTGCCGGTATTGTTTGTCTTGAGAATTGTTACTTCCACTTTTCTGTTGGTCTTAAATGTAATCCAGGGTGTGTATGTGGAGGACTTAAAGGTTGCATTGCTCTGCCAGCCTATACCTGTAAGAATTGTGTCATAGCCAACGAATCTTTCGTCATTTATTGCATCAATATCATACTGGGGTCTGTCCACATATGCCAGAGCACCAACTGCCATACCGCCGGATACGTACTTGGGCTGGTCTACAGTGGAATCTGCCGCCTTAAGGTCTTCCAAAAGCTCGGAAACAGTGTATGTTATCTTATATACGTTTTCCTTGCCGTTTTCGGTTACTGTGATTGTAGCTTCGCCGGGGTAAGAAACAGGGTTTGTAACTTCTGCTTCTGCTCCGTCATTTACAGTAAATGTAACCACTGGATATGTAAGGTCTGCAGGGTCAACGTCTACTGTATAATTAAACTTGTCGGAAGCAAAGTCTGCTATGCTTTCGCCATCAAGCTTAATGTCGGAAAGTGTAGCATAGTTTCCTGTACGGGTTGTCTTTTCAAGTGTTGCAACTCCGCCGTCGGGGATTACATTGGCATATACATATGTCTTGCCGCCTTCGGTGAAGCTTTCCACAAGCTCGGCTC